>SDZE01000446.1 GCA_004173095.1 Bradyrhizobiaceae bacterium | reverse complement strand
AGGATATTGACCATGCCGCGGCCGTCGCGATCGGTGCGGATGAAATCCTTCAGCTCCAGCGCGGGTTCGCCGAAGAATTTTTCACCGCCCTGGTTTTCCAGCACCAGCAATTGCCGCTGAATGGTGCCGACGGTCGCCTTGGAGACGTTGCCGAAGCTCATGGCGGCCGCGCGGATTTCCGCCAGCGGATCGAATTCGTCCTTCTTGACCGTCTTGGGCACGATGGCATCGAGCAGCGACCGCAAGTCCTTCATGTCGAGCAGCGTTAGCCCGTTCTCGTCGGCGACGCGGAAGGCGACGTTCAGCACGCCTTCCTGCACGTCGTTGAGATCGAGCAGCCGCGCCAGCAACAGCGGCCCCATCTCCGACACCGTGGCGCGAACCGGATGCCCCTGCTCGCCGAATACATCCCAGAACACCGTCGAGAATTGATCGGGCTGAAACGTCAGACCCATTTCTTTCGCGCGCTGCAGGATGAACTCTTTGCCCTCGCCGATTTCGGCGATGCCGGACAGATCGCCTTTGATATCGGACGCGAAGACCGGAACACCGGCACGGGCAAAGCCTTCCGCCATCACCTGCAGCGACACCGTCTTGCCGGTTCCGGTCGCACCGGTGACGAGACCATGCCGATTGCCGAGCGCCAGTGTCAGCCAGGCCTCTTGCGTCCCCTTGCCGATAAAAATCTGCTTGTCCGTATCGCCTGACGTCGAAACTGCGGTGGTCAATGCCATCTGATCGCCTCTGGGGAGCCCGTCGCGCTTAAAAAAACAGATCCAATTACTATTCGCGCCGTTTGCACATCCTACCGCAGGTCGCGGAATGATGGCCAGCGACCCGCGTCATCTTGGTATCGATCTGCGATGGCCGACGCTTGTCCGGTTTTGACATTTCTAAAGCGGGCTTTCTCGCGAGCGCGAACAATTGACCAAAATTTCACGTTTGCGATTGCATTGCTGCAACAGTGGCGGCGCGATCCGAGTGAATCAGCCGCCGGGCCGACTGGTTTGCTTGTAATTCGAATCACACCGGCACAAGATGATTTTTCAAACAAGGGCACCGGTTCAACCGGTGTGAGGCGGGGCATCATGGATGAATTGATCAAAGCGCTGACTGCAAAAGTCGGCATCGATGCAGCTGTGGCTGAAAAAGCCGTGGGGTCCATTCTGGAATTCCTGAAGCGGGAAGCGCCTCCCGAGCCGTTCGGTCAATTGGTCGCGCATATCCCCGGCGCCGAAGCTGCGATCGCCGCCAACGAAGGCGGCGGCTTCAGCATGATGGGCGGCGGCTTGATGGCGCTCGGCAGCAAGCTGATGGGCATGGGTCTCGGCATGGGCGAGATCCAGAGCATCGCGCGCGAATTGTTCAAGTATGGACGCGAGAAGATCGGCTCCGACGCCATGGACCAGATCATTGCCGGCACGCCCGGGCTCAGTCAGTTCACCTGACGAGCGCCGTTCCGATTGTCTGCCCTACGCCCAGACAACGCGTCAAGCACATTGAAATGTTCGAGTATCATGGCTTATTCCATCTCCGAGATCGACGGTCTGACGGCCTTCGCCGCCACCCGGCTTAAAAAAGCAGGCATCCGCACCATGGAGAGTCTGCTGGAAGCTGCCCACTCTGCCAAACGCCGCAAAGAACTGTCCGCCAAGACGGGCTTTTCCGAGCAGCAATTGCTGGAATGGGCCAATCTCGCCGATTACCTGCGTATCCCCGGCATGGGCACCGCCAAAGCCGAATTGCTGCGCGCCTCCGGCGTGTCGACCGTCCGAGAACTCAAGCACCGCAATCCCGCGCGCCTGGCCCAGGCGATGCGCGAGGCCAATGACAAGCGCAAACTGGTACGCGTGCTGCCATCGGAAAAATCCGTCGG
>SDZE01000494.1 GCA_004173095.1 Bradyrhizobiaceae bacterium | reverse complement strand
TCGGGGTCGACGGCGTCGGGCGCATGCAGCGTGAAGGCGCCTAAAGTCTCGGTCTGGCCATACAGTGTGCGCAGCGGCACGCCCATGGCGCGGAAGAACTTGAACGTGTCCGGCCCCAGCGCCGCGCCGCCGGTGGCGGCCGAGCGCAGTCGGGTGAATCCGAGCCGGTCGCGCAGCGCACGGAACAGCAGGGCGTCGGCCACGACCGAGCGCTTGCCGTCGGCGAGCGCACTCAGCCCCGTTTTCATGCCGAGCTCATACAGGCTCTGCTTCAGCGGTGAGGCATCCATGACCCGCGCGCGCACATCGGCGGCGATGCCTTCCCACACCCGCGGCGCGAACAGCACGAAGGTCGGCGCGATCTCGCGAAAATCGTTCATCATGGTGTCGGCCTGCTCGACGAAGTTGACCTTCATCCGCGACAGCAGGCCTTTGCCGAGCGCATAGACCTGTTCCATGATCCAGGGCAGAGGCAGCACCGAAACATATTCGTCATCGGGCCCCTTAGGATCGAAGGCGAGATAAACCGCGCAATGGCCGAGAACACGGCCGGCGGCAAGCATCGCGAGCTTCGGGTTCGATGTGGTGCCCGATGTCGTGCACAGGATCGCGACGTCTTCGCCTCGGGTGGCATCGACCAACTCGTCGTAAAGGCCCGGCTCTTTGGCCGCGCGGTCGCGGCCCATTTGCGCAAGTTTGTCGGCATCCAGCAAGCGCGGGTCGTCATATTTCCGCATGCCGCGCGGATCGCTGTAGACGATGTGCTTCAGCGCGGGAACGCGATCGGCCAGTGTCAGCAGCTTGTCGACCTGCTCCTCGTCCTCGGCGAAGACGATCTTCGCCTCGCCGTAGTTGAGGAGATAGGCGGCCTCTTCATCCAGCACGTCGCGATAAAGCCCGAGGCTCATGCCGCCGATGGCGTGGGCCGCGATTTCCGCAGACACCCAGTCCGGCCGGTTGTCGCCGATGATGCCGACGACGTCACCCTTGCCAATCCCCAGCTCGATCATGCCGAGCGCAAAGTCTTTCACCCGGGCGTGGTAGTCGTTCCAGGTGAATTCGCGCCACAGCCCGAAATCCTTTTCGCGCAGCGCGGTCTCCTGGCCGTACTCCAGCGCGTTGAGGCGTAGCAGCTTCGGATAGGTGTCTGCCTGTTGAACGCGGCCGGCATAGTCCATCATGCCGCGCTCTCCTTTTGCACAGGAGCGTCATCGGGATCGACCAGCAATTCGTCTTCCTCGCCGAGATAAGCGCGCTTCACATGCGGATCGGCGAGCACCGCGGCGGGATCGCCCTCGGCGATCTTGCGGCCGAAATCGAGCACCATGACGCGGTGGGAAATGTCCATCACCACGCCCATGTCGTGTTCGATCATCATCACGGTCATGCCGAACTCTTCGTTGAGATCGACGATGTAGCGGGCCATGTCCTCCTTCTCCTCGAAATTCATGCCGGCCATCGGCTCGTCGAGGAGGATGAGGTTGGGCTCCAGCGCCATCGCACGCGCGAGTTCGACGCGCTTGCGCAAACCATAAGGCAGGGTACCGGCAGTCGCCTTGCGCACGCTCTGCAGATCAAGGAAATCGATGATCTCCTCGACCTTGCGGCGATGTTCGAGTTCTTCCTTGCGTGCGCCGGTGAGCCAGTACAGCGAGCCGGTGAAGAAGTTGTTTTTCAACAGGTGATGGCGGCCGACCGTGATGTTGTCGAGCACGCTCATATGGTGGAACAGCGCGAGGTTCTGGAAGGTGCGGCCGATGCCGATGCGCGGGCGCGCATTGGTGTTGAGGTTGGTGATTTCGCGGCCGCCGTAGAACAGCTGGCCTTCGGTCGGCTTGTAGCGGCCGGAGATGCAATTGACGATGGAGGTCTTGCCGGCGCCGTTCGG
>SDZE01000109.1 GCA_004173095.1 Bradyrhizobiaceae bacterium | reverse complement strand
CGGCTTGTCCGGCGAGAACAGGTTCTGCACCGCGACGAAGAACACCGGCACCATCAGCAGCGCCAGGATCACCACCGCGATCATGCCGCCGGTCACCGAGGTGCCGAGCGCCTGCTGGCTCTGACCACCGGCGCCATTGGCAAACACCATCGGCAATACGCCGCAGATGAAGGCGAGGCCGGTCATCACGATCGGACGAAAGCGCATAAAACAGGCTTCCATCGTGGCCTCGATCAACCCCTTGCCATGGGCCCGCAGATCCTTGGCAAATTCGATGATCAGAATCGCGTTCTTCGCTGAAAGCCCGATGATCGTGATCAGACCCACCGTGAAGTAAACGTCGTTGGGCAGGCTGCGCATCGTCGCGGCCAGCACTGCACCGCAGATGCCCAGCGGCACCGTCATCAGCACGGCCACCGGAATCGTCCAGCTCTCATACAGCGCGGCGAGCACCAGAAACACCACCAGTGCCGACAGGCCGAGGAGGAACGGCGCCTGCGAGCCGGACAGCTTTTCCTGCAGCGACTGGCCGGTCCACTCGTAACCGAATCCGCGCGGCAACAAGCCAGCGAGCCGTTCCATCTCGGCAATGGCATCGCCGGAGGTGAAGCCGGGCCGCGCCTCGCCGGAGATGCGCACCGCCGGATAGAAGTTGAAGCCGGCGATCTGCGTCGGCCCCTTGGCCCACTCCACGGTCGCAAAGGACGAGAACGGCACCAGTTGCCCGCGGCTGTTCTTGACGTTGTAGTTCAGGATCTCGTCGGCATTCATGCGGCTGGCGGCTTCCGACTGCACGACCACGCGCTGCATGCGCCCGCGATTCGGGAAATCGTTGATGTAGTTGGAGCCGAGATTGGTCGAGATCGTCGCATTGATGTCTTCGAACGTGACGCCGAAAGCACCGGCCTTTTCACGATCGATCATCAGGTTGACGATCGGCGCCGGCGGCAGACCTTCGACGAATACCTTCTGCAGCACGGGGCTGGCATTCGCATCGGCGATCAGTTTCTCGGATGCGGCGTTGAGCGCGACCAGACCCTTCTGGCCGCGGTCCTGCAGACGGAAGCTGAAGCCCGACGAATTACCGAGATTGTCGATCGGCGGCGGCTGCAGCGCCGAAATCTTGGCGTCGCGGATCGACGACAACTCCTTGTTGATGTCGTCGACGATCGCAGCAGCGGAATCCTTCGCGGGACGGTCCGACCAGTCCTTCAGGGTGATGAAGGCCTGCGCGGTGTTCATGCCCTGGCCGAGGAAGCTGAAGCCGGTGAGGAACACGACGCTCTCGATGCCGGAGCGTTTCTCCAGATACGCTTCGACCTTCTCGATGGCACTCTCGGTGCGGCCGAACGAGGAGTCGGATGGCGTCTGCACGTCGGTGGTGATGAAGCCCTGGTCGTCGATCGGCAGGAAGCCGCCGGGCATCCGCATGAAACCCCAGGCGAGGCCGCAGAGCAGCGCCACATAGACGATCAAGAGGCGACCGGTGCGCTTCACCGACCAGCCCACGGTTTTCGAATAGCCGTCGCGGGTGGCATCGAGCTTGCGGTTGAACCAGCCGAACACGCCTTTCTTGGCATGGCCATGACCCGCCTTGACCGGCTTCAGGAATGTGGCACACAGCGCCGGCGTGAGCGACAGCGCCAGCAATGCCGAGAAACCGATCGCGGCAACCATGGTGACGGAGAACTGGCGGTAGATGATGCCGACCGAGCCAGGGAAGAACGCCATCGGCACGAACACGCCGATCATCACCAGCGTGACGCCGATGATGGCGCCAGAGATCTGGCCCATCGCCTTCTTGGTCGCTTCCTTCGGCGGAAGCCCCTCCTCGCTCATGATGCGCTCGACGTTCTCGACCACCACGATAGCGTCGTCGACCAGGATGCCCACGGCCAGAACCATGCCGAACATTGTCAGCATGTTGATGGAATAGCCCGCCAGCAGCAGCATGGTGCAGGTGCCGAGCAGCGCGATCGGGACCACGATGGTCGGAATGATCGTGTAGCGGAAGTTCTGCAGGAACAGGAACATCACGATGAAGACGAGCGCGACCGCCTCCAGCAGCGTGTGCACCACCTTCTCGATCGAGGCTTCAACGACCGGCGTGACATTATAGGGAATGTCATAGGCGATATTGGCCGGGAAGAAGTTCGACAAATCCTTCATCTTGGCTTCGATGGCCGCCGCGGTGGCCAGCGCATTGCCCTTCGGCGACATCAGCACCGACAGGCCCGCGGTCGGCTTGCCGTTCAGGCGGGTGGTGAACTGGTAGCTGAGGCCACCGATCTCGATGCGGGCGACGTCGCGCAACCGCACGGTCGAACCGTCGGAATTGGCGCGCAGCACGATGGCGCCGAATTCTTCCGGAGTGGACAACTGGCCCTTCACCAGAACCAGCGACGAGGTCTTGGTCGTGGCGGTTGATGGCTCGGCGCCGACGCTGCCGGATGCGACCTGAGCGTTCTGCGCGGTGATCGCCTTGTTGACGTCGTCGGAGGTCAGCTGATAGCCGACCAGCTTGGCCGGATCGACCCAAACGCGCAGCGAGCGCTCGGTGGAATATAGCGAGGCGCGGCCGACGCCTGGAATACGGCGGATTTCGCCGAGAACGTTGCGGATCATGAAGTCGCCGAGGCCGACTTCGTCCATGCTGCCGTCTGTCGAGCGCAGCGTGATAATGTTGAGCACCGCGGCAGAGGCTTCTTCCACCAGGATGCCCTGCTGGATCACCGCGCGTGGCAGGCGCGCCTCGACGCGCTTGAGGCGGTTCTGGACCTCGACCGAGGCCTGACTGGTATCGGTACCCGGCACGAAGTTGGCGATGATTTCAACGGCGCCAAGCGAGTCCGACGTGGATTCGAAGTTGAGGATGCCGGCAGCGCCGTTCAGCTCCTCTTCGATCAGTCGGGTAACGCTGTTGTAGAGATTTTCCGGCGAGGCGCCCGGATAGCTGGTCGAGATCGAAATCGACGGCGGCGCGATGATGGGATACTGCGCGATCGGCAGCTGCGGAATCGCAATGGCGCCGAACAGACAGATGAACAGCGCGACGACCCAGGCGAAAATCGGCCTGTCGATGAAAAATGCGGCCATGACCTCAGCCTAGCGTTTCGCTTGCGTGGTCGGCTGTTGGCCGGCACCGGGCGATGGGTCACCTGCGGCCGTGAAAGGCTGCATCTTCACCTTGTCGCCGGCAACGAATTTCTGGAATCCTTCGACCACGACGTTTTCACCGCCCTTGAGGCCTTCGCTGATGAACCACATGCCATCCTGAACCGCACCGACTTTGACGACCTGGGTGGCGACGCGGCCGTCATCCTTGACCACAAACACTTCTGCACCGCCGGCGCCATTGCGCTGGATCGCCTGTTGCGGCACCGCAATCGCGTCAGTGTCGATGCCCTGTTCGATCTCGACCCGCACATACATGCCAGGCAGCAATTCACGCTTCGGATTCGGGAATTCGCCGCGCAGCGTGACCTGGCCGGTGAAAGTATCGACCTTGGCGTCGGAGAACAGCAGCTTGCCCGGCAGCGGGTAATGCGTGCCGTCGTCGAGCACGAGGCGCACCTTGGCGGCGCCCGCCGCGATGCGCTCGAGATCGCCGGTCTCGAATGAGCGGCGCAGATTGTTCAGTTCCGACACCGACTGGGTGAAGTCTGCATAGATCGGATCGAGTTGCTGGATGGTGGCGAGATTGGTGTTGTCGTTCGTCGATAGCAGAGCGCCTTCCGTGACCAGCGCTGCGCCGACGATGCCGTCGATCGGTGCACGGATGGTCGCGTAATCGAGATTGAGACGCGCACGCGCAACATCAGCCTTCTTGCCGGCGATCTCGGCTTCCGCCTGACGCTGGGCGCCGACCGCCCGCTCGGCCTCGGCTTCGGACACGGCCTTTTGCTGCGCCAGTCCCAGCACACGCTTGGCCTGCAACGAAGCAAGATCGAACGCGGCTTCCGCCTTCTGGAGCGCGGCCTTGGCCGATTGCAGTTCCACCTCAAACGGCTTCGGGTCGATGCGATACAGCGTATCGCCGGCCTTCACCTCGGTGCCCTGGTGGAAGGTACGCTCGATGATGATGCCGGCCACGCGCGAACGCACGTCTGCCACGCGGGTCGGCGCTATACGGCCCGGCAATTCGCGGATCAATGCACGGCGCTGCTGCTTCACCGAGACGACACTGACCTCGGGTGCCGGCGCTTCAGCCGGTGCCGCCGCCACCGCATTCTTCGGCTCGTTACATGCTGTTAGCATAGGCGCGAGCCCTGCCAGCAGAAGCGCGAAGCCTGCAGCACGTGCATTGATCATCGTCATCGATTTCGATATCCCAAATTACAATTCGAACAGGCATCAACAGCAACGCGCTCGACGCGTTGACCGCGTCCACGGGGTGCCGGATTAATCGAACGTCATCTCGTAAAATAAAATCAGCCCTATTGCGGCGCAATACATATCGAGGCGGCGCAATGCCACACGATATAATGCATTGAATTCACTGGCTCATTCCCGCTTCACGCTAACGTGAGGCAGGTGGAACACGTGCCGCGCGATCAGGCGTGCGTCAAACGGTAATGGCTGACGCCCCATTCGCTGCCGCCGGCGAAGCCGAACAGGCCGTGCGTGGCGAGGAAGAACCAGCGCCAGCGCCGCATCCACAGCGCGGTGTCGCGGCCGTAAACCGGCCTCAAAACGCGTTCGATCGCATCGCGCTGCCGATCGAAATTGGCCAGCCAATCCATCGCAGTCTGCGCGTAATGCGTGCCGCTCCACGCCCATTCCTTCTCTACCGCAAACACATCGCGATATTGCCGGATCAGCGAATGACTCGGCATGACGCCGCCGGTGAAGAAATGCTGCGCGATCCAGTCTTCCTTGTCCGCGCGATCGAACAGATAGGTGCCGGAGCGATGGGTGAAGATGTGCATGAAGAAGCGCCCATCCGGCGCCAGCCATGATTTCATCCGCGTCATCAGCTCGCGCCAGTTCATCATGTGCTCGAACATCTCCACCGAGACGATGCGATCGAACTGCTGCTCGGGCTGGAACACGTTCATGTCTTTGGTGACGACACGCAAATTCGGCAGGCCGCGCTGTAACGCCTGAGCCTCGATAAATGCGCGCTGTGAACTGGAGTTCGAGACGGCGGTGATCCGGGCATTGGGAAACTGCCGCGCCATCCATAACGACAGCGATCCCCACCCACAGCCGAGTTCGAGGATCGACTGCCCGTCGTGCAGATCGGCATGCTCGACTGTCTGACGTAGCGCTTCCTCTTCAGCCTCCTGAAGCGTCGTCGCAGGCGTTTTGTAGAAGCAGCTGGAATATTTGCGGTTGGGGCCGAGGACGAGCGCGAAGAACTCCGCCGGGACTTCGTAATGCTGCGTATTCGCGGCATCGGTGTGCTCGGCGACCGCACGCGTGGCCATTTCGCGCGCGAAGGCCGCGTCGGTTTCCGCATCGCTTTCGGCGAGTTTCAGCGCCGTGCGCGCGCAGAGTTGCTGGATCCCGGCTCGGATCACCAGATCGGGCAACGGCACGCGCTCGGCCGTTTCGATCATCCGCGAGACGAAGCTCATGCGGCGGCACCCGGATGACGCGGCGGCAGCGGAAAGAACACGCTGGTGCGGGCCTGATAGGCGCGATAGCCGTCGCCGCGCGATTTCAGCATCTGGTCTTCCAGCGGAGGGACGCCGGTGACGTGGCGCAGGATCCAGTACATGAAGATCGGCGCCAGCAGCGTTGCCAGGCTCCATGGATAGTCGGTCGAGAGCGCAATGACGGGATAGGCCAGCCAGCCGAACCACTCGAAGAAATAGTTCGGATGCCGCGACCAGCCCCAGAGGCCGGTGTCGCAGACCTTGCCCTTGTTGGCGGGGTCTGCGCGAAAATCTTTCAGTTGCTTGTCCGCCAAGGCCTCACCGGCGATCCCGCCGAACAGAATCAGCGCGCCGAGATAATCCTGCAGCCGAAGCGCATCTGACGGAAAACGCGATGCGACGAAGATCGCGAACACCAGCGGAATCGAGCCGAACGCCTGGTTCTGCAGAAAGAAAAACATCTTTCGCGGCGAATTGGCGCCCCATTGCTGGGCAAAGGCGGCGTAACGCGGATCGTCGGTGATCCCGACCGAGCGCACAGCGATATGCGAGCCGAGCCTGACCGACCAGATCGCAACCAGTGCTGCCACCAGCCACTGGCGCGCATTCGGCGATGCCCCGGCGATCGGCCACAACGCGGAGGCAGCGCCGACAAGCCCGAGCGAGAACGTCCAGATCGTATCGACCCAGCCAGAGTTGCCGGTGCGCTGCTGCACCACCCAGGCAAGCGCCATCAACACCGACAGCGCCACGGCGATGAACAGCAGCGCCTGCAAGTATAGCATCGTCATTTTACGCCCCGTAAATGGTTCAACGCACAGCTGTTTTGGAAATACGTCAGAGAACAAGCTCGGTTTCAACCGTAAGTTCCGGGCGGCTTCGCCGAATAGACGGTATCCGATCTTTTCTTGTCGCTCGGCTGTGCCATATTGCTCCCCTGATCTTTTTCCCTGCGAGCAGATGAATCACCCATGGCGACAGCTCCCTCTTCCCGCTCCGCGATGGAAATCGAATTGACGAAACTGTCGTCGCCGCGGATCTTTCTGGTCCGCATGCTGGTGTTTCTGGTGTTGTGCGGCCTGATCGCCACGGTGCTCTACAAGCAGATCTTCACGGCGTTTCTCGCCAATCCCGGCCTCAATGCGCTGATCGGCGGCGTGTTGCTGATCGGCATCGTGTTGTCGTTCCGCCAGGTGGTACGGCTCTATCCGGAAGTGCGCTGGGTCAACAATTTCCGCATTTCCGATCCCGGCCTCGCCATGGAACGCCGCCCGACCTTGCTGGCGCCGATGGCGGCGATCCTGGGTGGCGAGCGCACCGGGCGGATGTCGATCTCGCAGCAGACCATGCGGCATCTGCTCGATTCCATCGCGACCCGCCTTGATGAAGCCCGCGATATCTCGCGCTACATGACGGGCCTGCTGGTGTTTCTCGGACTCTTGGGCACGTTCTGGGGCCTGATCGAGACCGTGGGCTCGGTCGGCAAGGTGATCGACGGCCTCAAGGTCGGCGGGGAGTCGGGCGCGCTGTTCGATACGCTGAAGGAAGGCCTCGCCGCGCCGCTGAGCGGCATGGGCATCTCGTTCTCATCCTCGCTGTTCGGCCTCGCCGGATCGCTGATCCTCGGCTTTCTCGATCTGCAATCGAGCCAGGCCCAGAACCGATTCTACACCGACCTCGAAGACTGGCTGGCTTCGACCGTGACGGAATATTCCGGCGGGACCGCGCTCGCCGCCGGTGCTGCCGGGCCGGCCGGTGCTGCGCCGGAACTGCTGGACGCCATCGAGCGACTGCGTCGCTCCGTCGAAGACGCCGGCGGACGCAGCACCTCGACGGCGATGGCCAATCTCGCCGACGCGATCCAGGGCCTAGTGTCGCATATGCGCAGCGAGCAGGAAATGATCCGCGAATGGGCCGACGGTCAGGGCGAGCAGAGCAAGGAAATCCGCAAGCTGCTCGAACGCATTGCGCGGCAGCCCGAGAAGAGCTGATTCCTTTCCCGGCGAGGCACCAGGCTCGCAAGACGACAACGCTCTAGAAGGAAAAGTGCATGGCGCTCGCCCGAGGCCGACGCGGCTCAGCAGAGATGAATTACTGGCCGGGCTTCGTCGATGCCCTGTCGACGCTGGTGCTGTCGATCGTATTCCTGCTGTCGGTGTTTCTCGTCGTGCAGTTCTATCTGTCCCAGGAAGTGACGGGCAAGGACAAGGCGATCGACGAGCTGAACGCCAAACTGGCGCAACTCAGCGACATGCTGTCGCTGGAAAAACTCGGCAAGCTGAATCTCGATGAACAGTTGACCTCGCTGCGCGCCGGCCTCGCCGCGGTCCAGGCCGACCGTGATCGCGTCAAGGGACTCTATGACGGCCTCGCGGGCGCAGGCGCCGACGCGCAAGGACGCAACGCCGAACTCAACAAAGCGCTGGATTCGGAAAAGCAGGTCTCGTCGCGGGCGTTGGCGCAGCTCGAAGTGCTGAACCAGCAGATTTCCGCCCTGCGGCGGCAGCTCGCCGCGCTGGAAGAAGCGCTCGACGCATCGGAGAAACGCGACAAGGAATCGCAAGGCCGCATCGCCGACCTCGGCCAGCGGCTCAATGTGGCACTGGCGCAGCGCGTACAGGAATTGTCGCGCTATCGGTCCGAATTCTTCGGCCGCCTGCGCGCCATTCTCGGCAACCGCCCGGATATCCGCGTGGTCGGCGACCGTTTCGTGTTCCAGTCGGAAGTGTTCTTCGATGCCGGCAAGGCCGAGCTGCTGCCTGAAGGCCGCGCCGAACTCGACAAGGTGGCGAGCGCGCTGACCGAACTTGACAAGCAGATCCCGCAGGAAATCAGCTGGGTGATGCGCGTCGATGGCCACACCGACTCGCGTCCGATTCTCAACAATCCGGTCTTCAAGACCAACTGGGAGCTGTCGGCCGGGCGCGCGATTTCGGTCGTGCAGTATCTGGTCTCGCTCGGCGTGCCGCCGCAACGCCTGCTCGCCGCCGGCTTCGCCGAATTCCAGCCGCTCGACGGGGCGCAGACCGATGAGGCGTTCAAGCGCAACCGCCGTATCGAGCTGAAGCTGACGGAGCGGTGAGCCTTCGGGTTACGGCGCTATCGCGCGGAGGACGAGGATGCCTCCATCGCGCTGTGGCTGGAAACCTGGAAGCTCGCTTACCCCGCCATTGATTTCGACAAGCGCGTCGACTGGTGGCGCGAACGCTGGCGCACCGAGCTGGTGCCGGTGGCTCAGGTCGTTGTCGCCGAGCACGACGGAGCCCTGGCCGGCTTCGTCACCATCGACGCAAGCGGCTATCTCGATCAGCTCGTGGTCGCCCCTGCCCACTGGGGCAGCGACGTGGCGCGCTTGCTGATGGATGAAGCCAAGCGCCTGTCGCCATCGGGCGTGACGCTCAAGGTCAATGCCGACAATGCCCGCGCGATCAGGTTTTATTTGCGCCATGGATTCGTGAAGACGGGGGATGAGGTGAACGCGTCTGGACGGGCTGTGGATGTGATGGCGTGGGTGCCGTGATCGAGCAAGACCTCTCAATCGTCATTGCGAGCGCAGCGAAGCAATCCAGAATGTAAAGTGACGAAAGACTGGATTGCTTCGTCGCTGCGCTCCTCGCAATGACGAGTTTTCACACCCCGAACTGCAGCCTCGCCAGCCTGGCATAAAGCCCGTTCGCGGCGACCAGCGAGGCGTGGGTGCCCTGCTCGACGATGCGGCCGTGCTCCATCACCAGGATGCGGTCGCAGGACAGCACGGTGGCGAGGCGATGCGCGATCACCAGCGTGGTGCGGTGCTTCATCAGTTCTTCCAGCGCGGTCTGCACCAATGTCTCGGATTC
>SDZE01000246.1 GCA_004173095.1 Bradyrhizobiaceae bacterium | reverse complement strand
CTCGGCACGGCCATCACACAGTCTTTGCAAAGCGGCGTTACTTGTTCATGCCGCCCTTCGTCATCTGACCGTCGCCATTCTTGTTGGCGCCGCCCATCTTGTTACCATTCGACATGCCGCTGGTGCCCATATTGTCCTTGGTCATTGCACCAGCCGGCTGATTGCCTGGCGCCATGCCGGCGCCCGGCGTCTTGGTCGGATCTGCGGACTCACCGGTCACGGCCGCGCCGCCCTTGCCCTGGCTGGACTGGGCCGCAGCGAACGTGGTCGACAACATGAGCGCGCAAGCCGCGCCGAGTACGATCTTCTTCATCAGTAATCTCCATCCGTTGATAATCACGGCGACAACCCGGCATTGTTCGCGACGTTCCAGTGTGCCGATGGCGATCGCCTACTGCGCCCGACTTGCTCATTCTTGCGGCAACGCTCGTTGGTTGGGGAGGCAAGGGTGGAACGGGGTTACCTGGGGCTTCGCGCGGACCGGATCTCCGCCATGTTGTCTTCGTGTTCATGACGTCGTGACGCCCTATTTCCTAAATAGATTGGCCACGATGGAACCAAGTTCCACCCACGCACTTGTCTCCGCATCATCGGAGATCAAGACATGCTGGTCGAACGCGGTCTGAAAGTGATGAATGTCGAAGTCGTGGGCGATGCTTACGCGATCGCCGCCAATTTCCTGAGGCGTTCCGGCGCCATTCCGGACACCTATGTCACCAATGATCATTTGCTAGAGATCATCGTCCAGCTGTTTCATGGCGGCGACAGCAACAAGCTTCGTCTGGCCAATCGGGCGATCACCCAGTTTCAGTCGCTTCAGCTCAGCGTCCGCCCATCTGTCGTTCAACGAACTGCCGTCTAAGTCTAAGGGGAAGATCATCATGCAAATTGCTATCGATCGCATCATGCAGACCTATAATCTCATGGCCAACCGCGCCGAAGAAGCGAGCGCCGATGCGCGCCTCAAAGTCACTGAATATGTGCGGTCACTGTTTGAGGGCGGCGAGACCGACATGCAGCGGCTGACGGTCTGCGGTCTTACCTACCTGCGTGAGCGCGACGGCAGCAACAATCCCGTCAAGGCGGGTTACACCGGTCTGTAAGCGTTGCGTCAGCGTCCCGAGCCGGCCCCGCGGATCCCCCGTGCGGCCGGCTTTTTTGCGTGACGGCTTCGTTCGTATCAAAAGGACGCTGTTTTCTTCCTCTCCCATCCTTCGGGGGAGGGCCGTGCGGGCGCCCTATGTAACATCAGTGTTTGGCGCCCCCTCCCTGACCCTCCCCCGCAACGGCGGGAGAGGGGACACTTAGGTCTGAGCGGAAGAAGGACACTGAAGAAGGACACCACTGCCCGAGCAGTTCATGCCACCTTGCTTGCCTTGTCGCTTGTCTTGCCAGCATGGATGGCGCGCCAAATGCGTTCCGAGGTCAGCGGCATGTCGAGATGCGTCACGCCGTAGTCGCCCAGTGCATCCACCACAGCATTGACCACCGTGGCGAGGCTGCCGGCGCAGCCAGCTTCGCCGCAGCCTTTGCTGCCAAGCGGATTGGTGGTGGCCGGCGAGGGGTGGTCGCCGATCGCCATCAAAGGAATGTCGCCGGCGCGGGGCATCGCATAGTCCATGAAGGAGCCGGTGATCGGCTGGCCCGAGCTGTCGTAGCTCACCTTCTCCATCAGCGCCTGGCCAATGCCCTGGGCGACGCCGCCATGCAATTGTCCGGCGACAATCATCGGGTTGACGATGGTGCCAAAATCATTGACCGCGCTGTAGCGCGCAATGGTGAGCACGCCGGTGTCCGGATCGATCTCCACTTCGGCGACGTGACAGCCATTGGGAAAGGTCGATTGTACGTCGCTGCTCGCGTGATCGACGTCCAGCGAGGTCGGTGCGCCCTC
>SDZE01000143.1 GCA_004173095.1 Bradyrhizobiaceae bacterium | reverse complement strand
GGCGCCACCGCGCTGATGCTGATGTGCGGCCATTACGACGGCTCCGGCGACTTCGCCTATCGCGTCGGCCTGCCTGGCAAAAGCGGCGTCGGCGGCGGCATCATCGCGGTAGCGCCCGGCAAGGCCTCGATCGCGGTCTGGGCGCCGGGCCTGGATCACCACGGCAACTCGCATCTCGGCCGCATCGCGCTGGAAGAGCTTACGCGGCGCTTGGGCTGGTCGATCTTTGGGACGTGATGCGCGCCTGAAAAAGGGCCGAAACATCACTGTTTCGACCCTGATCGCCGACATCGCCCGGCATGCTCAATGTTCAGTCTTCTTGGCTTGCTCGATGGCGTCGTCATGATACCAGCCGGATCCAAAATCGACGGCCGGAAAATCTGGCACTTTGAGCTCGCCAGCACGCCGTTCGAGCGCCGCGCGGCCGCCGACGGGAAATTGGTGAATGGTTGCGGTCGGCTGCGAGCTGCCGAAATAGTTGTGAAATCTCATCTCCTCGATCTCCTGCCTGACGTGCGGTTTTAAATTTGGCCGTCAGCTTCTCAGAGAGTAACAGCCCCGCTCGCGCTTTGTGCCAAATGCCTTCAAAAAAGCAGGCAGTTGCCGATAATATGCGCACGATAAGCTCGTGCGTTCCGCGCGCGCAGTTGTTTTCTGCGGCCGACCAGCGAAGCACCCGCTCATTGAGCGTCTGCGAGGCAGAAAGTTCCCCAAAAAATCAACCTGCTTCGCAAATGGGCATCAGGTGATTTTTGTAATCGGGCCTAATCCCCTGATTTTGCCGGAAATTCTCACTCGATTCGCCAGTCGTGAGTCTTTGAAAAGGCCTGCTTCGGAAGGTCCACAACTGACGACATCTTTCTTGCGTAAAACCGTTGCACCGCGACAAGTTGGCATACTACGTGCTTATGAAGCAGCGCCGCCGGGGATGGAACGTCCGATCCCGGCAATGTCCAGAGTTTACTCCTGCCGGGGTTCACTCCTTTCGCTAACTCGTGAGAGACCTGAATGACCAAGTACAAGCTCGAGTATATCTGGCTCGATGGCTACACCCCCACCCAGAGCCTGCGCGGCAAGACCCAGCTCAAGGATTTCGACGCCTTCCCGACGCTCGAGCAGCTGCCGCTGTGGGGCTTCGATGGCTCGTCCACCGAGCAGGCCGAAGGCCGTTCATCGGACTGCGTGCTGAAGCCCGTCGCGGTGTTCCCGGACGCAGCCCGCGTCAACGGCGCGCTGGTGATGTGCGAAGTCATGATGCCCGATGGCGTCACCCCGCATCCGTCGAACCACCGCGCGACGATTTTGGACGATGCCGGCGCCTGGTTCGGCTTCGAGCAGGAATACTTCTTCTACGAGAACGGCCGTCCGCTCGGCTTCCCGGCTGATGGTTTCCCGGCTCCACAGGGCCCCTACTACACCGGCGTCGGCTTCAAGAATGTCGGCTCGGTCGCCCGCGAGATCGTCGAAGAACATCTCGACCTCTGCCTCGCCGCCGGCATCAACCACGAAGGCATCAATGCCGAAGTGGCCAAGGGCCAGTGGGAATTCCAGATCTTCGGCAAGGGCTCCAAGAAGGCCGCTGACGAAATGTGGATCGCGCGCTACCTGCTGCTCCGTCTGACGGAAAAGTACGGCATCGACATCGAATTCCACTGCAAGCCGCTCGGCGATACCGACTGGAACGGCTCGGGCATGCACGCCAACTTCTCGACCGAATATATGCGCACGGTCGGCGGCAAGGCCTATTTCGAGGCTCTGATGGCGCAGTTCGACAAGAACATGATGGACCACATCAACGTCTACGGCCCGGACAACGACAAGCGTCTGACCGGCAAGCACGAGACCGCACCGTGGAACAAGTTCTCCTACGGCGTTGCCGACCGCGGCGCCTCGATCCGCGT
>SDZE01000214.1 GCA_004173095.1 Bradyrhizobiaceae bacterium | reverse complement strand
AGCCGCACCACGTCCGGGCCGGCGCCGGAGCGCGTCTTGGCGTCGTCGTCGAGCTGGCTGTGCGTGGTCGAGGCCGGGTGGATCACCAGCGAACGGGTGTCGCCGACATTGGCGAGATGCGAGAACAGTTTCAGGTTCGACACCAGGCTGACACCGGCGTCATAGCCACCCTTCAGGCTGAAGGTGAACACCGCGCCGGCGCCCTTCGGCGCATATTTGCGCGCCAGGGCGTGATACTTGTCGTTGGCCAGCCCGGCATAATTCACCGCCGCGACCGCCGGATGCGTCGACAGCCATTCGGCCACCGCCTTGGCATTGTCGCTATGGCGCTGCATCCGCAGCGGCAGCGTCTCGATGCCGGTCTGGATCATGAACGCATTGAAGGGCGACAGCGCCGGGCCGAGATCGCGCAGGCCGAGCACGCGGCAGGCGATGGCGAACGCGAAGTTGCCAAAGGTCTCCTGCAGTTTGATGCCGTGATATTCCGGGCGCGGCTCCGACAGCACCGGATATTTGCCGTCCTTCGACCAGTCGAAGGTGCCGGCATCGACAATGATTCCGCCGAGCGAATTGCCATGACCGCCGAGAAACTTGGTCAGCGAATGCACGACGATGTCGGCGCCGTGGTCGATCGGCTTGATCAGATAGGGCGAGGCCAGAGTATTGTCGACGATCAGCGGCACGCCGGCTTTGCGGGCGACGGCAGCGACGCCCTCGATATCGGTGATGGAGCCGGCGGGATTGGCGATGGACTCGATGAAGATTGCCTTCGTCTTCGGCGTGACCGCGCGGTCGAATGAGGCGAGATCATCGGGATCCGCCCACACCACGTTCCAGCCAAAGCTCTTGAAGGCATGGGTGAACTGATTGATGGAGCCGCCATAGAGCCGGCGCGAGGCGATAAATTCATCGCCTGGCTGCAGCAGTTGCTGAAACACGACGAGTTGCGCGGCGTGGCCGGACGCCACGGCCACGGCGGCGGTGCCGCCCTCGAGGGCGGCCACGCGCTCTTCCAGCACGGCCGTCGTGGGGTTGGTGATCCGGGTATAGATGTTGCCGAACGACTGCAGGCCGAACAGCGAGGCCGCGTGATCGGCGTCGTTGAAGACGAACGAGGTGGTCTGATAGATCGGTGTCGCGCGGGCGCCGGTGGTCGGATCGGGCTGCGCGCCGGCATGCACGGCGAGGGTGCCGAAGCCTGGAATACGGTCGCTCATCATCACTCCCTGTGATCGTGAATTGGTTGGCGCCAACCTGATCGCCGCCGCCGTTGCCGTCAAGGCGCGGCGGAACACCGCGGCGAGATCGCAAGCTCTATGCTGTGATCTTTGGCGGGCGCGGAATAATCGTCCGACTCACCATCACTGGCTGGTTTTATCGTCTCTCTGGCCGCCCGGCGCGGCGCGATCGGCAGCGGCCGTGGTGCCGCCGCCGAGACTCGGACGGTTCAGCGACAGCCGCATGCCCTGGGTCGGGATCGCGCCGCGCCGCGCGCTGATGGTGCGTGAATTGACGCCCATCCATTGAATCTCCGACGACAGCCGGCCGTATTCGATCTTGGGGCAGCGGTTCATGACCACCTTGATGCCGGCGGCTTCCGCTTTCGCCGCGGCGGCATCGTTGCGGATGCCGAGTTGCAGCCAGATCACTTTCGGCAACGGATCGAGCGCCAGCACGGCATCGACGATCGGTCCGACATGTTCGGCGCTGCGGAAAATGTCGACCATGTCGATCGGCCGATCGATCTCCTGCAGCGACGCCACGAACGGCTTGCCGAGCAGGCTCTTGCCGACCTGGCCGGGATTGACCGGGATCATGTCGTAGTCACGCTCGGCGAGATATTTGAACACGAAATAACTCGGCCGCACATTCTGCGGCGAGGCGCCGATCATGGCCACGGTCTT
>SDZE01000588.1 GCA_004173095.1 Bradyrhizobiaceae bacterium | reverse complement strand
CATCAAAAGCGAATGCCAACGCCTGCAGGAAGACATGCTTGCGTTCGGGAAGCTCAAAGCCGGCGATGTGGCGGCGGTTTTCGACGGCACCATTGATGGATTGATCGGCGCGTACCTATCCGACCAAGACAGCGGATTTCAGAATCTCCGATACAAATCACGAGAGACGTACAAAAAGCACCTCAAAGGTGTTTCGCGCACCGTCGGGAAACGCGCGCTTTCGGAGATCAAGGGACGTGACTTTAAGCGCTGGTACGAAAACTGGTCAGCAAACGGACAGCATGTCCCCCGCGCGAATTACAGGATGACGATGGTCCGCCTGATCGTCAGCTTTGGCGTCGCCATCCTCGAAGATCCCCATTGCATCCGGCTCAACACCATTCTCGCCGAACATTCTTTCGAGGGTAACAAGAAACGGACTGCCACACTGACACCCGAGCAGATCGACGATATTCGTCGGCATGCGCGCGCGAAAGATCGGCCCGGCCTGGCGCTGGGCGAAGCCTTGAAGTTCAGCCTCATGTTTCGCCCGAAAGATGCCTACGGAGAATGGATCCCGGTTTCCGAGCCGGGACTGTCCGCGATCATCCGTAAGGGGATGAAATGGGTTTGCGGTGTCGATTGGAGCGAGGTCGACAGCGCTATGCTGCTCACGCACAGGATCAGCAAATCGATCCGCGGCAAGCGAGCGATGGCTGATCAGGAGGCAGGCAAAACCAAGAGATTTCAGCTGACCCTTTATCCGATGATCATGGAGGAGCTCGCCAAGATGGCAGCAGTCTCCATTCAAGAGGTGCGCCGCGATCTGTTTCCTGCATCCGGCCCGATGGTCCTAAATCGGGATACGGGGCTGCCTTACATTGAAACCACCTTGCGCTTGCATTGGCGCGAGGTTGCAGACCTCGCAGGCGTGTCAAAAAAAGTGCAAGGGCGCGATGCCCGAGCCAGCCGAGCGACCCAAGCCGAGCGGCTTGGCATATCAGAGGACGAGATTCGCAAAGGCCTTGGCCATGCGCGACCTGAGACGACGCGGATCTATACCCGTGGGGAAGACGAAGTGACGGCCAATATTGCCAAAATTATCGTTGCGAAACAGGCAGCGAACAGCGTGACCAACAAAAAGTAACACGCTTCCATGATTTCAAAGGGTTAGGCCCAAAACCGGTTAATGAGTGATTAACAATATCATACGGGTTTTACCGAGATGTCGCCGCATTCATGTTCGAAGTTGCCGCCGCGCGCCGATCATTACCGCCCCCCTTCGGCAAGCCCTCTTCGACTCACCCGACAGACACAGGACAAATCTGACGATGAGCGTAACTGTACTGCATAGCGTGGATCATCTTCCCCTGTCGTCGAACTGGAAGGAGCGGATGCGTTGTCCGCGTTGCAGCTCGCCGATCTCCGACATCGACGCCAAGCCGTCTTGTGTGAACTATCACTGCGATTTCTCGACCGAGGGCTTTCCCATGGTCGATGGCCAGCCGGTGCTGATCGATTTCGAGGAGAGCGTGTTCGATCGCGCCATGTATCGCCGCGATCATGGCTCGGTGCTGAGCCGCGACACCACCGGCCGCTCGATCGGCTCGCGTCTCCATCGCTTCACATTTGGCGGCAACCCCGTTGCGGCCGATAATTGTGCGCAATTCATCGCGCAGTTGAAGCGGGACAATCCGTGCCCCGTGGTGCTGGTCGTCGGCGGCGCCACTGTCGGCGCGGGCTCCCAGCAACTGTATGACGATCCCGATATCGAGGTGGTGGGCAGCGATGTGTTCTCCTCGGACAACACGGTGCTGGTCGCCGATGCCCATCGCCTGCCGTTCCACGATGCGACCTTCGACGGCGTCTGGATTCAGGCGGTGCTCGAACATGTGCTGGAGCCGGCGACGGTGGCCACCGAGATTCACCGCGTGCTGAAGCCGAAAGGTCTCGTCTATGCGGAGACGCCGTTCATGCAGCAGGTGCACGAGCGCGCGTATGACTTTTCGCGTTTCACCCGCAGCGGCCACCGCTGGCTGTTCCGCAAGTTCGACGAGATCGAAGCCGGCGCCGTCACCGGCCCGGGCATCGCGTTGCTATGGTCGATCCGTTACTTCTCCCGCGCCCTCGGCGCCGGCGACAGGATCTCCCGCCTGGTGACATTGCCGTTCTTCTGGCTCCGCTTCTTCGATCGCTTCGGGCAATCCCGCGCGCGCGCAGACGGCGCCGGCGGCGTGTATTTCATGGGCCGCCGCGCCGAACGCGGCATCCGGCCCGGCACCATGCCGATGTATTACGAGCGTCAGGTCTGACCTGTCTTATCCGACATTTCCGGGCAAAAGCGCCGGGAATGCCGGATCGGGGGACCGTGATCGGGATGGAACTGCCGGGGGCGTTTCGATGGTTAAGGTCGTCTTAATGCGTCGGTCGTAATTTGAGGCAAATCGCCCTCAGTCAGCGTATCGACCATGACAACACCATCCATGATAGCGGGCTTCGACGGCCTGATGACGTTATCCCGCCGGGAAGGCGTCGATATACGTCCGACCTTGCTTCGGGTGTTGACCGACCTCTATGTCCAGGCACCGAGCCACACCGTCGATGAAGAGAAGCAGTTCGTCGAACTGACCTCACGCCTGATCGACCAGGTGGACGATGCGACGCGTGCCGCGGTGCGCGCGCGTCTGTCGATCTATCCGAACACCCCGCGCACCATCCTAGATCAATTGGCGTTGCAGCCCGCCCCTGCGACGCCGCCTGCCGTCGCACCGCCCGAGGTCTCTGCACCGACCCTGCAGCAGCCGGCCCCGCCGCCGTCGCGTGTCGTCAATCGCACGATGCAGCCGAACGACGCCGCGGAGATCAGCAATCTGTTTTTCGCAGGCGGCGCTCCCGAACGCGCCAAGATGCTGCACAACCTCGCCGACACGCCGCTACAGCCGTCGGCGCGGATCCCGCAGGCACGCGCCGAGCGCGCGATGCATATTCTGGAAATGGCGGCGTTCGCCGAGGACCGCGAGAATTTTGCGCGGGAGATCAGCGAAGCGCTGATGCTGCCGCTGGCGATCGCCGATCAGGTCGTCAACGATCCCGGCGGCGAGCCGCTGGCCTGTTGCGCGAAGGCGCTCGGCATGCCCGGCCCGGTGTTCCAGCGGGTGCTGCTGTTCCTGAATCCGGAATTCGGCGCGTCGGTCAACAATGTGTACCGGCTATCCCGAATGTATGACGTTCTCACCGAGCGTGCGTCACTGATCATGGTCGCGGCCTGGCGCGGCGCCCATCTCGCCGCCACGCGTGCGAAATTTCGTCCCGGGCTCTATGACGATGAACGCCAGCGCGCCCGCGCCGCGACGCCCACGGCACGACCGAGCGTTCAGCCGGGCCAGCAGCCTGGCATCGACATCACGCGCACGCGCAATCATTCGGGCAATTAGCGCATCGGGATCGGCGGCTTCCGGTCGCCGCTTCCGACGCTAGCTTTTGGCCAGATCGAGAAAATGCCGCCCGGCCTTGTCTTCGATCTCGACAATCCACAGATCGGGATCGAAGTTCATTTCCTTTTTCAGCCGCTCCTCGATCTTGTTCTCGTCCACCGCCTGCGGCGGCGATGGCGCGAACACGCGATCGCTGGGACGGCTGTCGTCGTAAACGGCCTGCGGCGCCGGCGCGAACAGCATGGCGCTGCCGTCGAGCAGCGCCAGCTTGACGAACACCGCACCCGCCTCTTCGGCCCCGCGCCGGCGCACGGCGCCATAGACGCCTTCGGTCTGGCAGCGGCGCAGATATGCGGCCACCCATATCGCTGATTTCAAACGGCTCATGCTGATGACACTACGCCAGTCGTCGAACGACCGCTAGTTGATCGCCCGGCCGGTGACGGTGGAGAGTTCCTGCACCAGACGCGCGGACATCTGGCCGGTGACCGGCAATTTGCGCTCACGCTCGAAGCGCTGGATCGCGGCGGACGTATCGGAGCCGACATTGCCGGTCGGCTTCAGCTGGCCATAGCCATATTCGGTCAGCGCGCGCTGTACAGCGGCGACGCGGCGCGTGTTGGTGATGAGATCGCCGAGCGGATCGGTCTTGCCCGTATGCGGAATCGCCGCGGGCGGACGCTGCACCGACGCGTTGGATGCCGACGCCGTTGTGGCCGGCGTTGCGGTCGCCTTGACGAGATTGGCCATAGGATCGGCAGAACGGGAATCGGAAGCAGGCTTGGCGACGATGGACGGCTTCGGCTCGCTCGCCGGATTGATCGGCTTGGCATCCATCACGCGGAGATCGAGCTTCGCATCCGACGCATTCGGCGTGACATCGTTCGGGCGCGGCTTCGGCAACGGACTGGCCGCCGACAGCTGCGTCGGCGCAGGGAATGCGACCACGGTGCTGGAGCCGAACATCGGCGACGGGTGATGACCCTTCTGCAGGAAGATCGCATTGGCGATGATGGCGCTGACCGCCGCGAATGCGATCAGCCCAGCCAGCAGGTCCTTCGGGCTGTGCAGCACCATGCGCATCAACAGCCCGCGCTCGGCCGGCTCGTCGATCGCAACAGCGCGCGCGCGTTTGGACTTGGCGGATTTCGAATTCGCTTTAGGCACTCTTCTTCACCTGATGGATCGTCTCGGACAAGGCGGGGCGCGATGCAGCGCTCGCAAGGTTGAGCGGCGTGATATTGCTCGGTTCGGCCTGCGGCGGTGCGAAATCCAGCGGCAGCGCGACGGTGACGGTGGTGCCCTCACCGACGCGGCTCTGCACCTGCATCTCGCCGCCATGCATGCGGACGAGACTCTTGACGATGGACAGGCCGAGGCCGGTGCCTTCCTTGCGGCGCTGGTGAAAGGTCTCGCCGGCCTGGAAGAACGGATCGCCGATCCGGGCCAGATCCGCAGCCGCGATGCCGACGCCGGTGTCGCGCACGCACACCAGCACCCGCGCCGCGTCGGTGCTGGCAGTTACCGTGACGCGGCCGCCGCGCTCGGTGAATTTGATGGCGTTAGAAACGAGATTGAGCAGGATCTGCCGGAACGCGCGCGGATCGCCATTGATCTCCGGCAGATCCTTCGGCACATCGGTCACCAGATCGACGCCGTTGTCGCTCGCCTTCAGCGCCAGCAGATTGCAGCAGTTGATCAGGGCCGGACGCGGCGCGAATGGTTCGGGCGCCAGTTCGAAGCTGCCGGATTCGAGTTTCGACATATCGAGAATGCCGTTGACGACCGACAGCAGATGCAGGCCGGAGTCGTTGATCAGCCGCGCATATTCCTGGCGCTTCGCCGCATTCAGCATCAGCACGTCTTCCTGCGCGATCATCTCGGAAAAGCCGATGATGGCGTTCAGGGGCGTGCGCAATTCGTGGCTCATGGTGGCGAGGAAACGCGTCTTCGATGCATCGGCGCGCTCGGCTGCGTTGCGCGCCTCTTCGAGTGCCTGCTGCTGCAGTTTGCGGTCGGTGACGTCGCGCAACACCGCGACCACTTCGGCTTCCTGATTGGCCGGCGCCGCACGATCGGGCGCAAGCTCCAAGGGCTGGCAACGCATTTCGACCCAGATGAAATCACCGGTATCGCCACGCGCATTGTCACGGCGCAGACGAAATTCGACGCTGCGGGCTTCGCCGCCGCGCGCGGCATCGGACAGCGCGGTGAGATAGGCCGGGCGATCGGCGACATGGACGCGGTCGAACAGGCCATGGCCGAACAGCCGCTGCGGCTGCACGCCGATCAGGGCTTCGGCCGCCGGCGAGATGAACTGCACGGTGCCGTTCGGGCGATGACGCGAAATCACGTCGCTCATATGTCGTGCCAGCAGGCGATAGCGGTCTTCCTCGACATTGAGCAGCGAAACGCTGGTGCGCGACAGCGACTCTGCACCGAAGGCGATGCCGGCCGCGTACAGCGTAGCGGACGCGATGCCGATTGCCGTGAACACGGTATGACTGACGCCGGTGTGAGATGTCGGCAGCCAATCGAGTGCGGTCAGCAGCACCAGGATGGCGACGCAGGCGAGCGCAATGCCGGAGGCCACGGCAACGATGCGACGCGATGCGGACAGTGCCGCCTCGATCGGCACCACCACCAGCCAGATCGCGGCGAAGCTGGCGATGCCGCCGGTGGTGATGGCCACGCCCATGACGAGGCCTGCGACGGCGAGCGACGACATGATCTGCGCGCTTTCATAACGGCCGGTGCGCGACAAGAAGTAAGACAGCAGGATCGGCGCGATCAGCCAGGCGAACGCGATCACCTCGAGCGCGGTGGGTGCACCGCGGATGACGAGATAGAGCGGGAAGGCCGCGAAAGCCGTGAGGCTGCCGAGCAGTCGCGGTGCCATGAACGCGCGATGACGCGCGCTGGTCAGCGCATCATAGCGCACCGACGGGTGCAGCATCGCATCGAGACAGTCGCGGATGATGTTCAAACCTGTCACTCTTTCCGTTTCGACATGCTCGTCTGAAGCGACGTGGCGAAACGCTCCTTCATCACGGCGTCAACCTGACAGTGCGACATTAAACGAACGCTAAAGCGAACGCCGACAGCACCATGCCCAACGCGGAAGGCTCGATTTGAAGGAGTTTTCGCGGTTTTGTTCGCGCATCGTGGTGAACGGAAACTTTCATCGCAGCGCGTATGGTTTCGAAAGTATGGAGAGGCGCGCCACCGCAGGACGCGACGATCATCAATGGAAAATTTACGCCATCTCCAATCGCATCAATTTTCGTCGAATTAATCGCTTCGCAAATACTTGAAGTTTATCGACACCACATACGTTTGGCCGCGGAAACGGTCATCGGCAATGCCAGCATCGGCACCGCCAAAGCGAGACGAGACGACGGGGTTCTCCATGTTCTTCCTGCTGCGCATGGCATTCTGGATCGGGCTGGTGCTCGTGCTGCTGCCGCGCGACCACACGCCGGAAGCGGACAAGACCGCGCCACAGGTCGGCGCCTCCGACGCGATCTCGGCCGCAACGGCGGCTGCATCCGATATGAGCCAGTTCTGCAAGCGCCAGCCCGCCGCCTGCGAAGTCGGCGGCAATGCGGCGGCCTTCATCGGCGAACGCGCCAAGGAAGGCGCCAAGAAGGTCTATCAGATCATCACCGAGAAGAAGCCCGATCATACCGGCTCGATCGGCGAAGGCGATGATCAGGCGCAAGGCCCTGTCCTGATGGCGAAGCCGGACACGCTGACGCAGGACGATCTGGCCTTGGACTGGCAATCCCCGGATGCGCCGGCGGTCCCCTGAAGCGCGGGTTCCGTCGGTTTAATGCCGGAACCACGGTCGCAATCGATGCGGATCGCAGCTATATAGAGCCGACAACGCATCAAGGCCGCCATGACAACGACCATCGACGATATCCGCGCCAATTTCGAATTGCTCGAGGACTGGGACGATCGCTATCGCTATGTGATCGAGCTTGGCCGCACGCTCGCGCCGATGCCCGAGAACGAACATTCGGCCGCCAACAAGGTCAATGGCTGTGCCAGCCAGGTCTGGTTGTCACGCAAGGTGGCGACCAGCGACAGCGGCACTGCGGTGCTGAGCTATCTCGGCGACAGCGACGCCCATATTGTGCGCGGCTTGATCGCGATCCTGCTCACGCTGTATTCCGATCGCGCGCCGAAGGACATTCTGGCCACGGATGCGATCGCCGTATTCAACGATCTCGGATTCCGCGAGCATCTCACCCCGCAGCGCTCGAACGGCTTGCGCGCGATGGTCGAGCGCATCCGCACCGATGCGCGCGAGGCGCTGGAAACGGCGAACTAGACCTCGAACGCCGCATCGTCTGCGAGCCACGTCCGCAGTTTCGCGGGCCCGCCTTTCACCTCCCCCGCAAGACCGTAATGCCGCGCCAGCCGGTCGAGGCCGAGTTGCAGCACCACCTTGGCCGAGCGTGCCGGCCATTTGCGCTCGCGCTCGACGTCTTCGAGCCCGCGCAGGAAGCAGCAGACATCCATCAGCAGGCCCGCGAATTCCGGGCCGCAGGCGTCCATCGCATGCCCCACCTTCTGCCGCGCGGAGAGCATCACATCAGTCATCTCGCCGGGGTTGAGACCGCCGCGCGGGCGACCGCCCGTGGGGGCGCCCCAATTGGCGGTCACGCGCGGCGCCATATTGGCGCGGGTGAAATCGGCCCGCAGCTTCTCGCCGGCGATGAACTGATACGGCGCGATCAGGCTGCGGCCATCCCGCCCCTTGCGGCGCGCCAGCCAGCCCAACGGGCTTTCGCTGTCATTGACGAGCACGCTGGCCATGCCGTCTTCGGCCAAGATCTGTCGTTTCTCAAGCGACAGATGCCGCGCACGCAGCGGATCGACCGCGGTAGGTCCCCGACGACGACTTGCTGTTGTTCTCATTTTGTTCTCCTTATGCGAACATAAGGACATGAGTCCTTGCCGGCGGCAAGACAATTTTGGATCAATTTCCTAGATATGCTTTAAGTCCTTGAAGCAACGTAGCGATCGCCGCTGCGCGGCGAATGCGACAACGCGTTAAGAGCGCTTGCCGACCGACAAATCTCAGTCTGATCCCGCTTCGTTTACCGAAAGTTCTCGCCAGGTGGAACCGGGAACCTATTTGCGGCCCTTGCGCTGCTGACCGAGCCCCATCTGCTTGGCGAGCCGCGACCGCGCCACCGCGTAATTCGGCGCCACCATCGGGTAGTCCGCGGGCAGGCCCCACTTCTCGCGATACTGCTCCGGCGTCATGCCATACTGCGTACGCAGATGGCGCTTCAGCGATTTGAACCGCTTGCCGTCCTCGAGACAGACGAGATGTTCGGGGGTCACCGACTTCTTCACCGGAACGGCCGGCTTGACCGGGGCTAGATCGACCACGGCCGGCGTGGCCACATGGCTGGACACGCGCGTCAGCGCGCCATGAACCTGGTTGATCAACGC
>SDZE01000158.1 GCA_004173095.1 Bradyrhizobiaceae bacterium | reverse complement strand
AGCGTCGCTGCCGCCGCAACAGGACATAGCACAGGATTGCGACGCGGAGGCATTTGCCATTCGCGACTTTGGCAATCGACGCCGACGTTGAGCGTTGGCCGTACGCTTTCGCTCGCTCATGAACTCCGCCGCGGATTTATGACGATGAGTCGACGTCGCTTTCATCGCGCACTGCGCCCCCGTCGACGGGAATGATTGCGCCCGTTATGTATCTGGGGGCCAAAGATGCGAGCAGTAGCGCCAGGCCCTTGATTTCTTGCGGATATGCGACGCGCCCGGTCTGAATGTACCCCGCATGCGCTTCTGCGACTCGGGCGGGCGAAGCCTGCTGCCGTTGATCCCGGTGGCGAAAGGACCTGGAGTAATCGCATTGAGCAGCACGTTGAACGGCGCAAGCTCGACCGCCGCCTGCATGACAAGGTTGTTGACAGCCGCCTTGGAGGATGACGTAGTCGCAGCCCGAAAGCGACTCGGACCTGATTCCCGCAATAGACGACGTGACAATTACCGACCCTTGCGATGCGGCTTCATATGTCGAACTGCCGCGCGAAGCGTGTGCAGCACGCCGTTGAGGTTGATCCGGATCACACGGTCCCAGGCGGACACAGCAACGTTTTCAAGTTGACCCGCTGTAACTAAGAATTCGCGGCCGGCCCTGATGCCGGCATTTGCGAACACGCAGTCGACACCCCCCATGCCCGCCGCCAGTTCGTCCATGACACGGTCGACGGCGTGCGCGTCCATGACATCCAGCGGGAGGCTTCGACCGAGGATAGGTTGCGCGCAAGCGCGCAACTTCCCCGCCGAGCACCTCGGCATTCGCATCGTTCATCAACACATGCGCGCCAGCCTCGAGCATGGCCTTTGCAATGGTCAACTCTTTTGCCTTCGTTCGTGCGGTACGCGACAACTTCGAAAGCGATCATATTGGCCGGGGGGACTGGGCGATGGCTGTGGCCATGAACGCCGGCATGACGCTCGGCTGCGATCTAGGCAGCATGGGCAAGCGCTTCATCGCCGTAAGCCTGGCCAGCGATGACTACAGGCAGATCTTGCCGAGCATCATGGACGACGTGCTTTCGACGCGCGGATTCACCGGACTTCCCCAGCTTCCTCGAGCCTTCGGCAAGGCGACTGGGTATCGATGTTTGGGACGTCGACGAAAGCATCACCGTGGATGAGGCGTGCCATCGCTACGGAGGCGGCGCCAACGCAGCACCCAAACAGCGCTGGACGCAAATCTGGAGCACACGCCACTCCGTATCGGGCTTGCGCGTCATCCAAGTGTTGCCGAGCTTGTTGAAGCGTTGCAGCGCCAGTTGAGTTCCTGACAACGGTCCTGGTCAGGTGAAGGCTCGGCGCGTCATCCAAGTGAGGCCTGTATCACCATCGTCTGTGCAAGTGCGCTGATCTGGTCAACCGTCGCTTAGTGCCGGCCCGCGAATACAGCCGATCGACAGTTCAGTTCCAGCGATCCTGTTACTGAGCCTCAGAGCAATAATTTACACATGAACATCTGAAAAGTAATGTAATGGCGATATGGCTGGCTTTTCCGACGCCGTCCTTTCATTCTTCTGGAGTGCCTGTTCATGAAGATTGCCGTTCTGGGGGGTGGCCACGGTTGTTATGCCGCGGCTGCCGATCTTTCCGAAGCCGGTCACGAGGTTCGGCTCTGGCGTCGCGATGCGGCGGCTTTGGCCGCGGTGCAGGCCGAGGGCTCGATCCGGCTGAAGGATGCCGAGGGCGCGCGCGACGTACCGATCGCGCTGGCCACCGCCGACATCGGTGCCGCGCTGCGCGGCGCCCAGCTGATCGTGGTGCCATCGCCCGCCATCGCGCAGGCCGACATCGCAGCGGTGATGGCGCCGCATCTCGTCGACGGCCAGGTCGTGTTCCTGCCGCCCGGCAC
>SDZE01000169.1 GCA_004173095.1 Bradyrhizobiaceae bacterium | reverse complement strand
GACCTATTGCCGTCGCTTCGCATCGTCCCTGACGATACCAAGTTCGACTTCACTCAATTCCGCCGCATCAGCTTTCCCATTTCAGCCCTGCTGACGATCGCGGCGATCACGCTGTTCTTCACGCACGGCCTGAATTTCGGCATCGACTTCAAGGGCGGTACGCTGATGGAGGTGCAGGACAAGTCCGGCACTGCCGATATCGGCGGTATGCGCACGAAACTGTCGGCGCTCGAACTCGGCGACGTGCAGTTGCAGCAGTTCGGCGGTCCCGCCGACGTACTGATCCGGCTTGCGCAGCAGCCCGGCGGAGATGTCGCGCAGCAGGCCGCGGTGCAGAAGGTGCGGGCCACCCTCGGCGACAGCGTCGAATATCGCCGGGTCGAAGTGGTCGGCCCGCGCGTGTCCGGCGAATTGCTCGCTTACGGCATGCTCGGCCTGATCGTGGCGATTTTGGGCATCCTGATCTATCTCTGGTTCCGCTTCGAGTGGCAGTTCGCCCTCGGTGCCATGATCGCGAACATCCACGATATCGTGCTGACCATCGGCTTCATGTCGATCACCCAGATCGATTTCGATCTCACCAGCATCGCGGCGCTGCTGACCATTCTCGGCTATTCGCTGAACGATACCGTGGTTATCTATGATCGTATTCGCGAGATCCTGCGTCGCTACAAGAAGATGCCGATGCCGGAATTGCTCAACGAGTCGATCAATTCGACGCTGTCGCGCTCGATCATCACCCACGTTACGGTGACCTTGGCATTGCTTGCGCTCTATCTGTTCGGGGGCCAGGCGATCCATTCGTTCTCCGCCGTGATGATGTTCGGCGTCGTGCTGGTCGGCACCTATACGTCGATCTTCATCGCTGCACCGATGCTGATCTATCTCGGCGTCGGCGAGAACCGCGACGCGCCGGTGAGCACCGGCAAGTCGACTAAAACTGCGTCGGCGAAGGCCTGATGCCGGTCGATCCCGAGCAGCCGCATCTTCCGCGCGCAGCTGAGATCGAAGCCTACGGCAAGGGCGGCTTCATCTTCGACACCATGTCGCATCAGGGCTCGCTGCTGTGCTTGCCCGATGCGGTGTGGGCGTGGCCGGTCGCAAAGCCGGACGAGATCGATCGTCACACGCTGCGCCGCGTGTTTGAGGGCCATGCCGGAATCGACACGCTGATCATCGGCACCGGCAACGATGTCTGGATCGTGCCGCGCGAACTGCGCGAGGCATTGCGCGGTCTCCATGTGGTCGTCGATGCGATGATGACGGGCCCCGCGATCCGCACTTACAACATCATGATCGGCGAGCGCCGCCGCGTGGCGGCTGCGCTGATCGCCGTACCATGAGCGGCGCCGACCAGAGCGCCGCGGCGTTTTGCGCCGATCTCGTGCGCACGCATGATTTCGACCGTTACGCCTCGACGCTGTTCGTGCCGGCCGACAAACGCCGTCCGCTGCTGGCTCTCTATGCGTTCAATGTCGAAGTCAGCCGTGTCCGCGACCATGTCAGGCAGGCATTGCCCGGCGAGATCCGGCTGCAATGGTGGACCGACGCACTCACGGGCAGCGGGCATGGCGATGTCGAGCAGAATCCGGTGGCCGCCGAATTGCTGTCGGCTGTGCGCAACTTCGATCTGCCCGTCGACCGTCTGACCAAGCTCGTCGATGCGCATGTCTTCGATCTCTACAACGATCCGATGCCCGATCTCGCGGTGCTCGAAAGCCACTTTCGCGACACGTCGGTGACGTTGTTCGCCTGCACGGCGCGGATACTCGGAGACCGCTCTGAAGCGGTCGATCATGCCGCTGAACATGCAGGCCTGGCACAAGGCGTCACCCTGATCGCCGCGCGGCTGCCTTACGATGCGGCGCGGAGCCAGCTCTATCTCCCGCTTGATATGCTGCAGCAGAACGA
>SDZE01000592.1 GCA_004173095.1 Bradyrhizobiaceae bacterium | reverse complement strand
GACAGCGTCCAGCCGAGCGCGTCGGAGAATTTGCGGATGTCGGGAAACAGATCGAACATCGCATCGGCTTCGCGCGCAAGCTCCGCCTTGCCGGCGCGGCGGTTGGAGCCGCCGAGCATGATGTTCTCCTTCACCGTGAGGCCGGGAAACACCCGCCGCCCCTCCGGCACATGACTGATGCCCATCCGCACGATGGCTTCTGGCCCGAGCCCGGCGATCGATTGTCCGTCGAACAGGATGTCGCCCGATGCCGGCTTGGCGAGGCCGGAGATGGCGCGCAGCGTGGTCGACTTGCCGGCGCCGTTGGCGCCGAGCAGGGTCACCACCTGCCCTTCCTCGACGCTGAACGAGACGCCGCGCAGCGCGACGATTTCGCCGTAGCGGACATTGAGGTCGTTGATCTGCAAAAGCGCCATCAGTCTGTTCCGAGATAGGCTGAGACGACGTCGGGATGGCGCAGCACCGCCATCGACTCGCCGTCGGCGATGCGACGTCCGAAATTGAGCACGGTGATATGCTGGGCCGCTTCCGACACCAGCGTCATGTCGTGATCAATGATCAGGATGGTGAGGCCCTGCGCGGCGATGCGTTTCAGCAGTTCGTGCAGTTCGAGCTTCTCCGTCGAGTTCAATCCGGCGGCGGGCTCGTCCAGCAGCAGCAGCGTCGGATTCGCCGCCAGTGCGCGCGCGATCTCGATCAGCCGCTGATGGCCGTAGGAGAAGCTGGAGATCAGCTCCATCGCGCGCGGGCCGAGACCGACGAAGGTGAGCGCCGCGAGTGCCCGCTCGGCCAGCGCGGCTTCGTCGCCCTTGCCGGTCATGGTGTTGCCGGGCCGCTCGGCGCCGATGATGACATTCTCCAGCGCCGTCATCGAGCGGAACAGGCGGATGTTCTGGAAGGTGCGGCCGAGCCCCGCAGCGGCACGCAGATGCGGCGGCATGGTGGTGACGTCGGTGCCGTCGAGCAGCACCTTGCCGGCAGTCGCCTCGTAAAGACCGGACAGAACGTTCAGCGTGGTGGTCTTGCCGGAGCCGTTCGGGCCGATCAGCGCATGGACGCCGCCGCGATGGACGGCGATGTCGACCTGATCGACGGCCTTGAGGCCACCGAAATGCTTCGACAGGCCCGTCACCTGCAGCACCATGTCGCCGCCGGTCGCGGCCGGCTTGAGCTGCAGCGGCGGTGCGGTCGCCGCCACCTTCTTGCTGGCGCGCATCCGATCATAGGCTGCGGTGACGAAGCCCCAGATGCCGTCCGGCATGAAACGGATGATTAGGATCACCGACAGACCGTAGATGGCCAGATACAGGCCGGGCACGCTCTTCAGGAAGCGCAGCCATTCCGGAATCAGGATCAGCAACCCGGTGCCGATCGCGGAGCCGATCGGCGATGCCACGCCGCCGAGCAGCGACATGGTGAGGAACACGATCGACTCGGCGAACGAGAACTGGTCCGGCGAGATATAGGCGAAGCCGCCGGCGAACAGCCCGCCGCCGAGACCGCCGAGCACGGCGGAAATCGCGAAGGCGTAGACCTTGGTGCGGAACACGTCGATGCCGTTGACGCCGGCCGCGAGCTCATTGTCACGCACGGCCCGCATGGCACGGCCGAGCCGGGTGTCCGGCAGATGCCAGACCAGATAGCCGACGATGGCGAGCATGGCGACGCAGAAGGCGAGATAGGATTGCGACGACAGGAACAGCGACGGCCGACCGATCTTGGACACGCCGTCCGGTCCCTTGGTGAGCCAGATCGCATTGATCATCACCAGCGTGACGATCTGCTGGAACGAGATCGTCACCATGGCGAGATAATGCCCGCCGAGCCGCAGCGTCGACAGGCCGAGCACGGCGCCGGCCACCAGCGCCATCAGGCAGCCGGCGACGAGACAGAGCCAGTAGCTGAGCTGATA
>SDZE01000306.1 GCA_004173095.1 Bradyrhizobiaceae bacterium | reverse complement strand
GTGTCGATTTTTCGATCGCCGCCAGCAGCTCGTTCCGCATAGCAGCGAGGTCGGATTTGAGGGCTACCGTATCCCTCAATGCAGCGACGTCGGACTGAAGAGAAAGCAGATCCGACCTGATGGCCAGTTCGGTCATGATGAAATCCCTCGCCGCCTCAGCATGTGCGTCGGCTTGATTTGCGGGCACCTCGGCCTCACGCAAGCGCTTCGAATAACCGAGCGTATCAAATGCGAAGACCACAATCACCTCCCGCCACAACTCAAAACACAACCTAAGATAGATTGCATTGAGAGCCGCTGCAAGAAGCCCTGGCCCTATTCCACCGTGGTCAAATCGGTCCCGGTCGCCGCCGCAGCACGCTTCGCGGCGTTCTTCTCGACGATGCGGACGGCGATGATAGAGCCCTCGTAGAGGATCATCAGCGGAATCGCGAGCGACATCTGGCTGATCACGTCGGGCGGCGTCAGCACTGCTGCGATGACGAAGGCGCCCACAATGAAGTAGCGGCGTTTCTCGCGCAGCTGCTTCGAGGTGATGACCCCGATGCGGCCCAGCAGCGTGAGGATCACCGGCAGCTGAAACGCAACGCCGAAGGCGAAGATCAGCGACATCATCAGCGACAGATATTCGCCGACCTTGGGCAATAGCGCGATCTGCGCGGTATCGGAGCTGCCGGTCTGCTGCATGCCGAGCGAGAAGCGGATCAGCATCGGCAGCACCATGAAATAGACCAGCAGCGATCCCAGCGCGAAGAAGATCGGCGTCGCGATCAGATAGGGAAGAAAGGCGCCCTTCTCGTGCTTGTAGAGGCCGGGCGCCACGAACATGTAGATCTGCGCCGCGATCACCGGAAACGAAATGAAGCCGGCGCCGAACATCGCGAGCTTCAGCTGGGTGAGGAAGTATTCCAGCAGCGCCGTGTAGATGAATTTCGAGTTCTCGGGGCCGGCGACCCAGACGAACGGCCACACCAGCACGTTGTAGATCTGCTTGGCGAAGAAGAAGCAGAAGATGAACGCCACGGCAAATGCCAATAGAGCCTTGATCAGACGGGACCGCAGCTCGATCAGGTGGTCCATCAAGGGGGCCTTGGAGGCCTCGATATCTTCGGCGCTCATAGGGCTTTGGCGTTCTTCAAGACTTCGGGATCGCCGGGTTCGGCGGATGCATGGTCGTCATTGGCAACCGGCATGTCGCTGGTAGCGACAGGCTGGGCGGGAACAGGCTCGGCGGGGGGCGGCTCGGTCTGGGTCGGCTGCACTTCGCGCGTCACGGCCAGCGGCTCGTTGACAGCGTTATGCGCCTCCGCTTCCAGGAATGTCTCGGGGGTCGGCGGCTCCGGCGTGGTCGGTATCACCGGCGGCGTGGTGACGTTGTCGATCTTGTCGACGGTCATGGCATCGCTGACATCCTTGCTCAGCGAGGTCATGATGTTGTTCTTCGAAAAGTCGGAAGCGGCGTCCTTGACGTCGTCGAAGGCTTTCTTGACGTCAGCCATTTCGGCTTCACGCATCGCCTCGTTGAACTGGCCTTGGAATTCGGACGCCATGCGGCGGGCCTTGCCCATCCATTGCCCGACCATGCGCAAGACGCCAGGCAACTCCTTCGGGCCGATGGCGATCAGCGCCACGACGCCGATGACGACCAGTTCACTCCACCCGATATCGAACATTTAAAAGCCTGCTCACAGGACGGACGAACCGTGCCTTCTGATCCGTCCGCTGCAACTCACTTTGGTAGCATAGCGCTTCGATACGAAACGCTCTGGTATCAGACGACCTTGCTACCGACATCCGTCCGATTGGCCGATGGCGGCTGCGGAGGCTGGTCGATGGTGCGGTTCGGATCGGCCGGCTTCTCCACCGGCTTGTCGTCGTCGGCCATGCCCTTCTTGAAGGCCTTGATGCCCTGCGCGACGTCGCCCATCAGATCGGAAATCTTACCGCGACCGAACAACAGCAGGACCACTGCGATCACGACGATCCAGTGCCAAATGCTGAGAGAACCCATCCTGCTAACCCTCCAGACACGCAGCCGGCGCACCGGCTTGATTGACCCGGAACGTAGGCCGCGGGTTCGTCAAAAACAAGGACTTAACCACCGTGGAATCGCGGATGGACAAGTCGTAACGTCGCGAGCGTTAATGACGCATCAGTGGTGCGGATCGTCCTTGCGGTCCGCATCCGGCGCTGCGTCGTCCTGGTCGTCATCATCTTCGGCGGCATCGTCCGCGACGTCATCGGCCTCGTCATGCTCGTCGGCGGCACTGGCTTCGAGTTCCGCGGTTTCGGCCTCGGCCGTTTCCGGCTCGTTCCCGGCGGCTTCGTCAGCCTCTACCGCCCCATCTGCGTCGATCTCGACATCGCCGACGGCCAGGGATCCGGCTTCTCCGGCGTCGATCAGGTTGCCAATCTCGTCGGCCCCACTTTCATCAGCTACTGGCGTCTCGGCGAAGCCGACCACCTGAGCGGACGTGTCGGCATCGGCGGCCTCGCTGATGTCACCTTGCGCTTCCGGGAACTCCGGATCGGGCGCCGACAGAGCGAGGTGCAATTCGCCGTCTTCCAGCGGATCCTCGTCCTCACGCAGCTGCGGATCGTCGGACGGGTTGGGCACACTGAAGCCGGCCGGCAGTCGCGAGTCGAGCAAACCGGTGCCTTTAAGCTCTTCGAGGCCCGGCAGGTCGCCAAGGGCTTCAAGGCCGAACTGGGACAGGAAGTTTTCGGTGGTGCCGAAGGTCAGCGGACGTCCCGGCGTCTTGCGGCGGCCGCGCGGCTTGATCCAGCCGGTTTCCAGCAGCACGTCGAGCGTGCCCTTCGAGGTCACAACACCGCGAATGTCTTCGATCTCGGCGCGCGTCACCGGCTGGTGATAGGCCACGATCGCCAGCACTTCGACGGCGGCGCGCGACAGCTTCTTGGTCTCGCTGGTCTCGCGGGTCATCAGCCAGGCCAGATCGCCGGCGGTTCGGAACGTCCATTTGTTGGCGATCCGGACCAGATTGATGCCGCGCATGGCGTAATCCGCCTGCAGCTGCTCCAGCGCCTGCTTGATATTGATGCCGTCGGGCATTCTGCGCCGGACCCTCGATCTGGGCCTCGGCCTGCGGCATGTCCTCGATCTGATCCTCGACAATGTCGATGCGTTTTTGGGCGACGCTCGCCAAGTGACTCGCCAGACGACTAGCCATGTCCGGATCTCCTTCTCTCAATTACTCAGCCGGAACTTCCGGCGCCACAGGCACGGGCGGCGGGCCGACATGCTTGCGGAAATACAGGGGTGCAAAGGCTTCGCTCTGGCTGAGATCGAGCGCGCCTTCGCGCACCAGCTCGAGCGCCGCCGCAAAGCTGGACGCCATCACGGTGGCGCGCTGCTGCGGGTCCGGCACATAGGCCAGCAGATATTCGTCGAGCCGGCTCCAATCCTCGGCCATGCCGATCAGCCGTTCCAGCGAGGCGCGGGCTTCGCTCAGCGACCACACGGTCCGCTTCGCCATATGAACGCGAGTCAGCACCCGGGCCTGCCGCTGGGTCGCATAGGCCGACAACAGATCATACAGCGTGGCAGTAAACTTCTGCTGCTTGATCTCGGCGATCTGTTCCGGCATCCCGCGCGGGAAGCTGTCCCGGCCGAGTTGCGGGCGAGCCATCAACTGGTCGGCGGCGGTGCGGATGGCTTCGAGACGACGCAGCCGGTTGGCCAGCGCGGTCGCCATATCCTCGGCGCTCGGCCCCTCCTCCGTCGTTACCGGTTCCGGCAGCAACAGACGCGACTTCAGGAACGCCAGCCAGGCGGCCATCACCAGATAGTCGGCGGCGAGTTCCAGGCGGATTTTACGCGCCTCTTCGATGAACAGCAGATACTGGTCGGCGAGCGCCAGGATGGAGATCTTGTGCAGATCGACCTTCTGCTGGCGCGCGAGCGTGAGCAGAAGATCCAGCGGCCCTTCATAGCCCTCGACATCGATGACCAGCGACGGCTCGTCATCGGTGACGATTTCGGCGGGCCGCCCGGTTTCAAACGACAGAATTTCGGCGCTCATGCGCTGGCTCCCGTCCGTGCGATCAGTTGATCGAGTTCCGCGCGGCCGGCGGCGCGGTCGAACATTTGTGGCTGTTGGCGCGCGGCGATGGCGGCGCGGGCGCGCTCGTCGGCTATGCCTTTGAGGAGCGGCGTTTCGCGCGCCACCTCCTGCATCTCGTCGAGCTTGCCGTTGCAGTGCAGGACGACGTCGCAACCCGCATTCACGATGGCACGGGTTCGCTCGGCGATGCTGCCCGCCAGCGCATTCATGGACACATCGTCACTCATCAACAAACCCTGGAACCCGATACTGCCGCGAATCACCTGATTGATGATTGTCGCAGAAGTCGTGGCCGGCTGAGTGGCGTCCAACGCGTTAAACACAACATGTGCAGTCATCGCCATCGGCAAATCGGCCAGCGGTCGAAACGCTGCAAAATCAGAAACTTCTAGCTCGTTCTTCGAGCAATTTACGATCGGTAGTTTGTGATGGCTGTCCGCATTGGCCCGGCCATGACCCGGAATATGCTTGAGTACCGGCAACACGCCGCCGGCGGCCAGCCCATCGGTGACGGCGCGCCCGATGGCGGCGACCTTGGTCGGCGTCGTGCCGTAAGCGCGATTGCCGATCACCGCATCGGCGCCCTCGATCGGCACGTCGGCGAGCGGTAGGCAGTCGACGGTAATTCCGAGGTCAAGCAGATCCGCGGCGATCAGCCGTGAGCTGAGCCAAGCTGCCCGCAAGCCCAGATCCGCGTCGATATCGTAGAGCGCACCGAACACCGCTCCGGGCGGATAGACCGGCCAATGCGGCGGACCGAGCCGCTGCACCCGACCGCCTTCCTGATCGATCAACACCGGCGCCCCGAGGTCACCCGTCGTTCCGCGCAATTCCTCAACCAAAGCAGCTACTTGCGCTGGGTTGTCAATGTTGCGCTTGAAAAGAATGAAACCCCAAGGCCGCTCGGCGCGCAAAAATGCGCGTTCGTCGACGGTGAGTGCGAGGCCGGAAACGCCGGTGATGAAAGCGCGTGTGCTCATGGGGCCGATTAGGCCCCATCACCACGCAGGGTCAAGGAAACCGCCGTTAATTCCTTTGGACGACGCACTGTCCGCCGGCAGATTTCAGGTTCCCGCACAATTGAGATGCCTCTTCCGAGGATCCGAACGGCCCGACCATGGCTCGGTAGTAGGTTCCCTTGTCGCCGAGATCAGCCTTCTTGATCATCGGCGAGCGCGAACCGAGCACCGACGGGAACTTGGTCTGCAGCGCCTTGAACGACGCCCGTGCATCTGCATCGCTGCGCTGCGAGGAGATCTGCACGACGTAGCCGCCGCTTGCGGCGGAGGACGCCGACCCGAGATCCTGCGGCGCGGTATTCAGCGCGGCGGTCCGTGTGGCGGGCGGCGGAGCCGATTGCGGCGATAGCGACATCGGCGCGTTGGCCGCATTCACAGCCGGCGGGGGAGCCGCTGCCGGCGCCGTGAGCCGGGCCGGCGCCTGACGCGACGCCGGTGTTGCCGTCGCGTCGGCCTGATCGCCACGGACGGACAGCGTCCGGATCCGGCGCGGCTCGTCGCCACTCATGGCACCGTTGCCCACCATCGGCTTGTTGGCCGGTGACACGCTCGCCGTGGTCGGCGGATTGTTGTTCTGGTTCAGCGGCGGGAACACCACGCGGGGGCCACCGGCCTTGCTGGCATCCTGCACATTCACCGGCTGCTCTTCGCGCGACACCAGGCGCTCCTGCCCGGCCGCCAGACGATCCATCTGCTTGCCGCTGTCGTTCGACGCCGCGGCCGAGGCAGACGGCGGCACTACCTTGTTCGGTCCGGGATCGGCCTTGATCACCGGCGGCTCGCCACTGCGGGTCGAGCCGATAAAGGTGCGATAGGCAAAGGCGCCGCCGGTACCGATCACGGCCAGCGCAAGCACAGCCGCGACGGTCTTCATGCCGCTGCGGCGCTTCGGTGCCGGCTCGTCCTCGGCATATCCGTCCTGCTGATAGGCGTAAGGATCGTCTTGATACTGTTCCTGCTGGTAGGTCGCCTGCCCCGGTTCGGGCTGGCCGTACAGCGCATGATCATAGCGGTTCGGGTCGAGCGGCTGCTCGTCGGTCGCGTAAGCCTGCGGATGGCCATAGGCATCGTAGCCGGCATGCGACTGCTGCGCGTGACCGCCACCGTCCTGTTCAGCATAGCCCTGCTCAGCGTAGGCTTGTTCGGCATAGCCTTGTGCCGACTGCCCCTGCTGCGCATACCCGTGGGCAGCATAGGCCTGAGGGTCCGCGTAATGCTGGTCGGCCTGCGGTCCATCGAATGCCGGCTCGGCGCGAACGGGCGCGTAATGCTCGGGCTCTGCGTGGTGCGTGGGCTCGACCGGATGCTGGGCACGCTGCGCGGCGACGCGCTGCATCCAGGGCGGCGGAGTCGGCGCGGCCTCGAATTGATCTTCCACGTCATCGTGAGCGGCGGCCGCGGGTTCGGGACGACGCTGCGGCTGGCCTGTGGCCTGCCGCGCAGGCGCGCCGCCAAAAGGATCTGTCTGGCCGATCAGACGCGCCAGTTCGGCCAAGGGATCGCCTTCGCCTTGCGCGCGTGGATCATTATGACCGGCATCAGCGGGGTAGGATCTGTTCTGGTATCGGTTGGCCATGGTGATGTCACATCCCCTGCGGGAAGACTGCCACCTCGCTTACAGCACGAGATTGCAGCCTGTCATGGACCGCGACACACCCCCATGCCGCGACCATTCCCAAATTGTTACTCAACGACTAACGCATCTCCTTCGGTGCGGAGACGCCGAGAACGGCAAGCCCTGACTTAAGAACCGAAACGATGCTCTGCACGAGTGCCAGTCGTGCTTTAGTAAGTTCTGCATCATTAGTGATAATGAAGCGTAAATGAGGCGCATCACGGCCCTGGGTCCAGTGCGCATGGAAGGCGCTGGCGAGATCGTAGAGATAGAATGCGATCCGATGCGGCTCATGCGCGACCGCCGCAGCCTCGATCATGCGCGGGTAAAGCGCCAGCTGCCGCAGCAGCGCGAATTCAGCCGGATCGTCCAGCCGCTCCACCGCAGCGTCCTTGAGATAGGCAATCCGGGCGTCGCTTTCCAGAGGAAGGCCGGCCATTTCCGGCATCTGCTCGCGCGCGTTGCGGAAGATCGAATGACCGCGGGCATGGCCATACTGGACATAGAACACGGCATTGTCCCGGGACTGCTCGATCACCTTGGCGAGATCAAAATCGAGCACCGCGTCATTCTTGCGAAACAGCATCATGAAGCGAACGGCATCGGAGCCGACCTCGTCCACCACTTCGCGCAGCGTGACAAAATCACCCGAGCGCTTCGACATCTTCACCGGCTCGCCGTTACGCAACAGCTTGACGAGCTGGACGATCTTTACATCCAATGCGCCCTTGCCATCGGTGACCGCCTTGATGGCTGCCTGCACGCGCTTGATGTAGCCGCCATGATCCGCGCCCCAGACGTCCACCATATTGCGGAAGCCGCGATCCACCTTGGTCTTGTGATAGGCGATGTCGGACGCGAAATAGGTGTAGCCGCCGTTCGACTTCAGCAGCGGACGATCGACGTCGTCACCATAGGCGGTAGCGCGAAACAGGGTCTGCTCACGATCCTCGTAGTCATCAACCGGCTTGCCCTTCGGCGGCGGCAGCCGGCCTTCATAAACATCGCCCTTGGCGCGCAGGAAATCGATGGTGGCGCCGACCTGATCGGTCGCGCCCGTGATCAGCGAGCGCTCCGAGAAGAACACCTCATGCGAGATATTCAGGGCGGCGAGATCGCCCTTGATCATCTCCATCATCATCTCGATCGCCTTGGCGCGCGTGATCGGCAGCCACTGCTCCTCAGGCATCTGGTTCAGCGCCGCGCCATGCTCATCCGCGAGCGCCTGCCCGACCGGCTTCAGATAGTCGCCGGGATACAGACCTTCCGGGATCTCGCCGATGTCTTCACCCAGCGCCTCACGATAGCGCAAATGCGCGGAGCGACCGAGCACGTCGACCTGCGCGCCGGCATCGTTGATGTAGTATTCACGCGCGACGTCATAACCGGCGACATCCAGCAGGCTCGCCAGAGCGTCGCCGAATACGGCGCCACGGCAATGGCCGACATGCATCGGCCCGGTCGGATTGGCGGAGACATATTCGACATTGATCTTTTCGCCGCCGCCGACGGCGCTGCGGCCGTAAGCTTCACCGTCGCGCAGCACGGCGCGCAGCGCTTCGGACCAGACCGACGTGTTCAGCGTCAAGTTGATGAAGCCGGGACCGGCGATATCGACCGCCGTGATGAGATCATCGGCGCGCAGCTTGGTGGCGATGGCTTCGGCCAGATCGCGCGGCTTCGCCTTGGCCTCCTTGGCCAGCACCATGGCGGCGTTGCTCGCCATATCGCCATGCGACGCATCCTTTGTCGGCTCGACCACAATACGCGACAGATCGATGCCGGCCGGCAGCGTGCCGTCGGCGATCAATGCGTTGCAGATCGCATGCACGCGGGCGAGCACATTGGCGAACAGATGCGGCGTCGGAGCAGAAGTGGTCATGGTGAAACGGAACCAGCTGGTTATGAGGCGAACAGGACGTGCATTTTAATGCCGTTTGATTGCGCGCAAACGAGTCCGCACAGATCGCCATTTTGATAGGCCTGATAGGCACTTAAGCGGTATCGCCTAGCGCAATTCGGGAGTCGAGTCAAAAAGCCGGCTATGTTCGGTGATGGCGAAACGGTCGGTCATACCGGCGATGAAGTTGCCGATCCGGCGGGCCTGATCGGCGTCGGATCCCGCGTCGTCGCCCGAGACCTGCTGCCATTCCGGCGGCAGATCTCGGGGCTGGCGCGTGTAATGCCCGAACAGATCGGACACCAGGCCCTCGGCTTCACCCATCACCCGCATCACCCGCGGATGCCGATACATGCCGGACCAGAGAAAGGATTTGACCGCACGCTCGGCCTCGGCAGCGGTGCTCGAAAGCCCGATCAGTTGGCGTCCGCATCGACGGACGGCCTCGGCCGATGCCGGCTTCGCCTCTCCGAGTCGCCGCTGCGCTTCGCCGACCACCGCCCCGATCAAATAAGAGATCAGTTCGCGCACCAGCTCGGCGCCGCGGCGATCCTGATCGAGACCGGGATAGCGGCGATCGATGGCGGTGACGATCTCAGCGACCAGCGGGATGGCTTTGAGGTCGTCGATGCTGAACAGCCCTGCCCGCAGGCCGTCGTCGATGTCGTGCGCATCATAGGCAATGTCGTCAGCGATCGCTGCGGCCTGCGCTTCCAGCGAGGCGAAGCTGTCGAGTTCGAGGTCGAGGCTGGCATTAAAGCCGACGATGCCGAGCGGCAGGCCGTGCGCGGCGTAGCGTTCGAGCGGGGTGCCGTCCGGCGCCGTCAGCGGGCCGTTGTGCTTGACGATGCCTTCGAGGGATTCCCAGGTCAGATTCAGCCCGTCGAAGCTGGGGTAACGGTGTTCCAGCGCGGTCACCACATGCAGCGCCTGCGCATTATGGTCGAAGCCGCCATAAGATACCAGGCAGGCATCCAGCGCGCGTTCGCCGGCATGGCCGAACGGCGGATGGCCGAGATCATGCGCCAGCGCCAGCGTTTCGGTGAGGTCCTCGTCGAGGCCGAGCTGGCGGGCCATGGCGCGGGCGATCTGGGCCACTTCCAGCGTGTGAGTCAGCCGTGTGCGGTAGTGGTCGCCCTCATGGAACACGAACACCTGGGTCTTGTGCTTGAGCCGGCGGAACGCCGTGGAATGGATCACGCGGTCGCAATCGCGCCGGAACGCGCTGCGGGTCCGGCTCGGCGCTTCCGGATGCATGCGGCCGCGGCTACGGTCGGGATCGCAGGCATAGGGGGCGCGGGGAGCTGCCATTCCGACCGACACGGGCTGTTTATCCTTGATCCAATTGATTCCGGGGACCGCCGCACTTAACTATGGAGCGCGGCAGATTCAAACCACCGAGTCCCGCTTTGGAGCCCAAGATGACCGAAACCGCCACGATCGAAGCCCCGCTCACCGTCAGCGCCAGCGCGGCGCGCCGGATCGGCGAGATCCTCAAGGCCGAAGGTGATGGCGCGATGCTGCGCGTCTCCGTCGAAGGTGGCGGCTGTTCGGGCTTCCAGTACAAGTTCGACGTCGAGCGCGCCAGGGCTGACGATGACGTGGTCATCGAACGCGACGCCGCCATCGTGCTGGTCGATCCATCGTCAGCGCCGTTCTTGGCCGGCTCCGAACTGGATTTCGTCGATGACCTGATCGGCGCGTCGTTCCGCGTGGTCAATCCGAACGCCACCGCGTCCTGCGGCTGCGGCACCAGCTTCTCGATCTAGGCGGCCCCGTCAATCCAGGGCCTGCGGCGAGCGGACATGCTCCGGCCGCACGCCGACGGCCAGGAATCGCGCCGTCAGCCCCTGCAGCCACGGGACGGCATTAATCAGCCGCATCATCAAAGGCGGTGTCAGCGGCCGATTGCCGGGCACCAACGCGCGGCTGATGATGGTGTTCTGCATCATCACCTGCATGGCCTGGGTTGCCCGCATCGGAAATTCGCGGCGCTGGCGCACGGTGTCGAGATCGCGCTCGCTGACCGGCCCCTTTTGTAACTTCGCCGCCAACAGATTGGCTGTGGCCACGGCGTCTTGCACGGCGATATTGACCCCGACGCCGCCCACCGGCGACATCGCATGCGCCGCGTCGCCGATGCACAGTAGGCCCGGCAGATGCCAGCGCGTCAGCCGGTTGATCGCGACGGTGAGCAGCTTGACGTCATCCCAATCGTTGAGGTCGTCGATATGCGCCGACAGGATCGGCGCCAGCCGCGCCACCTCGGCGCGAAACGCCACGATGCCGCGGGTCTTGATTGCCTCAAAATGGTTCTTGGCGATCACATAGGCGCATTGCCAGTAATCGCCGCGATCGATGGTCACCATCATCCTGCCGGGCTCGAGCCGCGCAAACACGCTTTCGGTCTCGGCCCCCTTGGCGATCCTGAACCAGAGTACGTCCATGGGTGCCGCGATGTCCTCAACCGCAAGCTTCGCCGCCGGACGCACCACCGAATGCCTGCCGTCGCAGGCCACCACGAGATCGGCTTGGATTTCGACCGGCCCCTGTGCGGTCATCGCCGTGACGCCTGTGACCTGATCGCCGGACCAGACCAGATCGGTGGCCTCGGTCTGCATCATCACCGTGAGATGCGGAAAGCGCCGCCCCTTGTCGCGCAGGAAATCCAGGAAATCCCATTGCGGCATGAAGGCGATGAACGGATATTTCGCCGACGTCCGGGTGATATCGACGAGGCGCAGTCTGTGCTGGCCGAAATAGCCGTCCATCTTGGCAATGCGGTCGTGCTTGATCTTCAGGAAGTCGTCGATCAGGCCGAGTTCATCCATCACCTGCAGCGTCGATGGATGCACGGTGTCGCCACGAAAATCGCGGAAGAAGTCCGCATGTTTTTCCAGCACGATTGTCTCGACGCCAGCGCGGCCGAGCAGATAGCCGAGCATCATGCCCGCCGGCCCCCCGCCGACAATGCAGCAGCGCGTGGTGAGATCGGTCGCGTTTGTGGCAGTTGTCATGCGGAGCCCTCAAGCCGTGATGCGCAACGCATTGGTTTGCGTCGCTGCGCTCGCGATCTCGGCTTTTATCACACGGCAGGGATCGGCGTGCTTTGGAATGTCAGCATCCGCCAACGGCCGTTGCTGCGGATCCAGACGACGCTGGTACGGCTATCGAGCTTTCGTAGCCTCCCGGCGATCGATACCTCACCAGTCATACGACCGATCACAAGTGCCGCATCGCCGACGATACGGATATCCTGATCCAGGAACTCAAGCGCGTGATAGCGATAGTAATGGTTGTCGAGCTTGGCGACATAAGTCTCGAAGGAATCGACTTCTGCATTCGAATGCGTGTAGGCG
>SDZE01000560.1 GCA_004173095.1 Bradyrhizobiaceae bacterium | reverse complement strand
CTGTGGTTCGTCCGCCGCTACCGCGCCCGCGGTCCCGATGCCCGTGTTTCCGACTGGGTCAAGCTGGTCGAAACGTCGAGTTTCATCGCAGCGCTGGGATGGGGATCGAGTCTGTCGATCCTGATCCTGACCACCGAAGGCCCGGCGCGTTATGCCGTCTTCGCGCTGATATGCGCGCCCATCCAGGGCGTCACCGCCCGCGCTTATGCGATGCCGGGTGTCGTCATCGTCCATATCAGCATCGTGCTGGCGATGGTCAGTATCACATCGACGGCCTTCGGCATTCCGATCGCCATCCCTTTCGCGCTGCTCTATCTGTGGTACCAGATCGGCTTCGTTCTCGAACTGGTCGCGCTGCGAACGCGGATGCTGAAAGCGGATCACGATCGCCGCGCATTGCTGGGGCAGGTGACGCGTTACAACGCAGATCTCGCCGTCATGAACCAACGCCTGTCGACGTTTGCGTTGACCGATGGCTTGACCGGTGTGAGCAACCGCCGCGACTTCGATCAGAAGCTGAAACGATGCTTGCTCGAGCGCGACGAGACATCAGCGGTCGCGCTGTTGCTGATCGATGTCGATCATTTCAAGCGCTTCAACGATACTTATGGACATCTGGTCGGCGACGAGTGCCTCAAACTCGTGGCGGCCGCGATCCGCGCGATCGCTCGTGATCGCGATGAGGCGGCGCGCTATGGCGGCGAGGAGTTTGCGCTCATCCTGCCGGACACCGACCGCAGCGAGGCGTGGGCCATTGCCGAACAGGTGCGGTGCGCCGTCGAGGCCATGGATTGCAGCGCGCTGGCCGGCTCCGGGACGCGGCTGACGGTCAGCATCGGTGTCGGCCTGGCGTCCGCCAGCTCAGATACGGCGCCGCGCGAACTGGTCGCAGCTTCGGATCGCGCGCTCTACCTCGCCAAGCAGAGCGGCCGCAATTGCGTCAGCGATGACGTGCCCGCCCGACCCAGGATGCACCAACGCACCGCCTGATGGCCTAGCCTCCGAGCGCGCCCTGCGTGTTGACATAGACCGCATAGATCGACTGGCTCGACGCCAAGAACAGACGATTGCGCTTGCGGCCGCCGAAACACAGATTGGCGCAACGCTCGGGCAGGGCGATGCGCCCGATCGGTGCGCCGTCGGGTGCAAAGATCATCACGCCGTCGAGGTCCGGCGTGCCCATGCCCCAGCCGCACCACAGATTGCCGTCGCTATCGCAGCGCATGCCGTCGGGCGTGCCCGCGCCTGCATCGATCAGCACGCGCTTGTTGCGCAGCGCCTTGCCGTCGGACGAGACATCATAAGCCAAAATCTTGCGGTTCGGCACGCCGCGGGATTCCACCACATAGAGGATGGTTTCGTCCGGCGAGAAGCAAAGTCCGTTGGGTGCGAGAATGTCATCGGCGACGATCGTTGCCTGCAACGTGTCGCCATCGACGCGATAGACGTTCTGGCCGATCTCCGACGGCGCCTTGTCGCCTTCATAGTCGCTCATGATGCCGAAAGCGGGATCGGTGAACCAGATCGAATTGTCGGATTTCACCACCACATCGTTCGGCGAGTTCAGTCGCTTGCCTTCAAACTTGTCCATCAGCACGGTGATGCTGCCGTCATATTCGGTGCGGGTGACGCGGCGGCCATGCTCGCAGGTGATCAGCCGACCCTGCCGATCGCGGGTATTGCCATTGGCATAGTTGGACGTCCTGCGGAAATCGCTGACCGCGCCGGTTTCTTCATCCCAGCGGATGATGCGGTTGTTCGGAATGTCTGAGCACAGCAGATAGCGCCCGTCGCCGAAATAGACCGGGCCTTCCGCCCAGCGCATGCCGGTGGCGATGCGCTCGACGATAGACCGGGCCTTCCGCCCAGCGCATGCCGGTGGCGATGCGCTCGACGGCGCCGAGCTTGATCCAGTATTTTTCGAAACGGGGATCGAGCGCGGTGATGGCGGGGTCGGGATAATAGGCCGCCGGCTGCCAGCCACGGGATGATGTATCGGACATTGAAGTCTCGTTGTGTTAGTCGTTTCCTCGAACATGTTTGCTAACATTGCGGATAAAGCGGGGCAATCACCTTCGGCTACACGCGCTTGTCATCGTCCGCGAAAGCGGGTGATCCAGTAAACATTTTAAATTGCGGTGTGTACTGGATCGCCCTGTCAAGCAGGGCGATGACAGCGGGAGATGTGCCCGGTCTTGCCGCTCCATTTCGATCGCGTCATACTCGCCGCAACAACGACAAGCGAAACGAGGGACGGCATGCCAAGAATCTTGATGACGGGCGCATCGGGCGGCATCGGCACGCGGTTGCGTGACTTGCTGCCGCTGATCTATCCCGACCTCGTGCTGAGCGACCTCGAAACGCCGCCGAACCTCACATCGAGCGAGACCTTCAAACAGGCCGATCTCGCCGATCCCGCTGCCGTCGAAGCCATCTGTGAAGGCGTCGATGGCATCCTACATTTCGGTGGTTTCTCGGTGGAAGGGCCGTGGGAGACCATCCTGCAAGCCAATATCATCGGCTGCTACAATC
>SDZE01000537.1 GCA_004173095.1 Bradyrhizobiaceae bacterium | reverse complement strand
CTGGAGAGCCCTGTGAGCGTTGTTTCAGCCTCGTCCGCCCCACCGTTCGGCGCAAACCATGCGTTCTCGGCGGCTTGCGCGATCGCCGTGATTGCGACCGCGACCATTGCCGGCGCCTGGTTCTTTCAGCTCGTGCTCGATATCCGGCCGTGTCCGCTCTGTCTCGAACAGCGTTATGCCCATTACCTGTCGATCCCGCTGGCTGTCCTGGTGGCAGTGGCCGCCGGCCGCGGTGCGCCGCGCGGCGTGCTGATCGCCGGCCTTGCAATTCTGGCACTGGCCGCGCTCGCCAATGCGGTGCTTGCGGGCTACCACGCCGGCGTCGAATGGAAGTTTTGGCAGGGCCCGACCGATTGCTCCGGGCCGGTGGTGGATTTCGGCAAGGCCGGTAGTTTGCTGCAGCAACTCGACACCGTGAAGGTGATCCGCTGCGACGAGGTGCAGTGGCGTTTTCTCGGCCTGTCGATGGCCGGCTACAACGTGCTGATCTCGCTCCTGATGGCGGCTATCGCCGGATGGGGCGTCGCCAAGGTCGCACGCCGCTAGTCGTCGATGTCGTCCTGCGCCTTGCCGAACAGGTGCACGATGCCGGGTGTGACGATCGACACATAGATGAACCGCGACAGATGATGGGCGCCGACGAAGATCGGGTCGATGTGCAGGGTCAGCGCCAATGCGAGCATCGCATCCATGGCGCCCGGCGCGAAGGCGACGACGGCGTCGCTGAGTTTCACATTGGTCGTGAGGGCGACGATGGTCACGAACAGCGCCGAGATGGCGATGGCCACCGCGAACGAGCCGAGTGCCGCCCATACATGGCTGACAATGGTGCGCGGCGAGATCTTGCCGAAGCGCGAGCCGATCAGGCTGCCGATGCCGACCAGCGCGGTGATATAGGCCCATTGCGGCAATGTGCCGTGGATCCAGCCGGCGCCGTGCAGCACCGATGACGCCATCATGGCGCCGAACATCCAGCTGGCCGGAAACCTGATCCATTTCATCAGCAGTGACACGGCGACGGCAGCGGCGGCCAGTGCGAGCAGCGCCAGCGGCGTCGCTTCCGGCCCGCGCGACGGCAAAGGGCCGTGACCCATCAGCCCCGTCGCGGCGAGCAGCAGCGGCACCATCGCGGTGAGGATGATGACGCGAAAGATCTGCACCACGGCGATGCCGGGGACATCGGCATTGCGCTCGGTCGCCAGCATGATGATCTGCGACAGCGCGCCGGGGCTGCCGGCCAGCAGTGCCGATGTCCGGTCCCAGCCATGGACGCGCTGCAGATAGATGCTGCTGCCGAATGTGGCGCAGAAGGTCGCCAGCGCGAGCAACGCGATGGTCAGCGGATAGGCGGCGAGGTTGTGCACCATTTCCGGCGACACCATCGAGCCCAGCGACAGGCCCAGCGTCATCAGGATCACATGCGCCAGCGGCTGCGGCAGACCGACCGGGCGGCCGCCGATGCCATAGGCGGCGACGGCGATCATGGCGCCTGAAATCAGCCCGCCCGGCAATTCCGCCCAATAGAAAAGCCCCCCGCCAAGCGTGCCCAGGAGCAGCGTCTCGATGGTGGTACGGGTCTGCAAAAAGCTGGGAAGAGCGATGGGGAGGGACATTCGGCAGCGGCTCGAGGAGCTCGCTTTATGGCAAAGTCCGGCCCGGGGGACAAATGCGCCCTGGTCTACCTGTCCCTCGCTTTCGCAAGCGAGGGACAGGTGGGCGCGGCGCCTAGTTGGTCTTCATGCCCTTCTTGCACTCTGAACGGAATTTGCGGCGGGCCTCGCCATGCAGGCTCTTGGCGTCGGCCTGCTTGGAGCACTCCAGCGAGGCGGCGGTACGAGGCTTGGCGGTCTTGCTATCGGCCTTGCTGCTGTCGGCGGGTGCCATCTTGCTGGCCGGGGCCATCTTCTGGTCGCCGGTTGCGGGGGCTTGTGCGCTCGCAGCGCCGATCAACATGAGGGAGGCGAAGGCGGCGGTGGCAAAGCGGGTAACAAGTCGGGTCATGGTGACACTCTTTCGTTGGGGATCCGCAGCCTGATGACGCCGGGCTGAACGGCAGGTGAATGAACTACAATTCGGGCCAGGCGATCCATCACGATATATTTTCGCAGCCCGCCGCGATCTCATTGCCGTTGCATGCGACAGCGCTAGGATAGTTCCGTCATTCGCGCATCCAGGGAGGAAACGACATGACCAAGTACATCGCTCTTGCAGGTGCCTTTGTGAAAAGTGCCTTAGTGATCTCCGGAATGGCCTTGGTGGCCGCACAGCCAGCCCACGCACTGACCTCGGCGGAATGCAGCGCAAAATATCAGGCGGCGAAGACGGCCGGCACGCTCAACGGCCAGAAATGGAATGACTTCCGCAAGGCCGAATGCGGCACCGGCACTGCAGCGACCACCACGCCTGCGGCCGCAGCACCTGCAACCACGACCGCTCCCGCAGCCAAGCCGGCCGATGCCAAACCGGCTGCGCCGAAGACGGCGGCGGCTCCCGCAGCCGCGCCTGCCACTCCATCCGGTCCGGCAACCTTCCCTTCGACCGTCGATCCGAAATACGCCAAGGAAACGGCCGGCAAGGCGCGCATGCATACCTGCGTCGACCAGTACAACGCCAACAAGACCAGCAATGCCAATGGCGGCATGAAGTGGATTCAGAAGGGCGGCGGCTATTACAGCGAATGCACGAAGCGTCTCAAGGGTGCAGCGTGATCAGATCAGCCGTGCTGTCAGGCTGATCGACAACTTTCGCTCCGCGGGCGATAACGCTTCGTCATCCGCGGAGCCCTCATGATTGCCAGCCTTTGCCTCATCCTGCTGTGCCAGCTTGCCGGCGAGATCGTCGTGCGCAGCGTCGCCTGGCCGATCCCCGGACCGGTGTTCGGCATGCTGCTGCTGTTCGCACTTTTGTTGCTGCGGGATCGCGCCGCGTTGTTTGTGGTCGGGCCGCTGCGCGCGGGCGGCGTGGAAAATGCAGCCAAGGGGCTGCTCGCGCATCTGTCACTGATGTTCATTCCGGCCGGCGTCGGCGTCGTCCAGCGTCTCGACCTGCTCGCTGAGCACGGCGTGGCGATCGCCGGCGTTCTGGCCATCTCCGTGGTGATCACGCTGCTGATGACGGTCGCGACCTTTCTCATCATCAGCCGTCTGATGGCGCGGGACTCCACCGCGCCATGAGTCCAAATCCATTCGCGCTGTGGGTCTATCTCTCGCAACAGCCGCTGCTGTGGCTGACCGTGACGCTGTTCGTCTATGCCGCCGCCGATGCGCTGTCATTGGCGACCGGGCGGCATCCGTTCGCCAATCCCGTCTTCCATTCCATGTGGATCCTCGCGGCATTCCTGCTGCTGACGGGCACCTCCTACACCACCTATTTCAGCGGCGCGCAGTTCGTGCATTTCCTGCTCGGCCCGGCCACGGTGGCGCTGGCGGTGCCGCTTTATGAGAACCGCAAGACGGTGCTGGCGGCCATCGTGCCGATGCTCGGCGCGCTGGTGGTCGGCTGCATCACCGCCATCGTCTCGGTGGTCGCGCTGGCGAAGGCGTTCGGCCTGCCCGACAAGGTGACGCTGTCGCTGGCCCCGAAATCGGTCACGGCGGGCGTCGCCATGGGCATCAGCGAATCCCTTGGCGCGGATGCGTCGCTGACGGCGGTGGCCGTGGTCCTCACCGGCATCATGGGTGCGATCATCGTCACGCCGATGATGGACCGGATGCGGATTACCGATTATCGCGCCCGCGGCTTTGCGGTTGGTCTGGCATCGCATGGCATCGGCGTCGCCCGGGCATTCCAGGTCGATGCCATGGCCGGCGTGTTCGCCGGCATCGCCATGAGCCTGAATGCGCTGGTGACGTCGCTGCTGGTGCCGATCGCGGTCACGCTGCTGGTGCGGTGAGGCCAAAACGGCTGTTCACAAGCTGCTGAGTCAAGCGCACGCCCGCATGGAGGCGCGCGAGAAACCTCACTAAGGTCGCGGCAAGAACAATCGCGAATCGGCGGATCATGATCACGATGATGCAGGGCGTGCTGGGGCTGGGATCCGGCGCATTGGTCGGGTTCTCACTCGGTCTTGTCGGCGGCGGCGGATCGATCCTCGCGGTGCCGCTGATGGTCTATGTGGTCGGCGTGCCCAATCCCCATGTCGCCATCGGCACCAGTGCCATTGCGGTGGCCGCCAATGCCGCAGTCAATCTCGGCAATCACGCCCGCGGTGGCAACGTGCACTGGTCGTGCGCGCTGGTGTTTGCCGCTGCCGGCATCGCCGGAGCGCTGGGCGGCTCGATGCTCGGCAAGCGGGTGGATGGGCACAATCTGCTGGCCATGTTTGCGGTGTTGATGCTGGTCATCGCGGTCCTGATGCTGAAGACCCGCGCCCGTGTCGGCGCAGCGCGGGTGGCGATCAGCGCGGCCAATACGCCCGCGCTGCTCGGACTCGGGCTGATCACCGGCACGCTGTCCGGTTTCTTCGGCATCGGCGGCGGCTTCCTGATCGTTCCGGCCTTGATGCTGGCGACCGGGATGTCGATCATGAGCGCGATCTCGTCGTCGCTGGTGGCTGTCACCGCCTTCGGCCTCACCACGGCGCTCAGTTATGCCTGGTCGGACCTGATCTCCTGGCCGCTCGCGCTGGTCTTCGTGGTCGGCGGCATCGTCGGCGGGGTGGCCGGAACCGCCGCGGCGCGCTCGCTTTCGGTACGGCGGGGCGCGCTCAACGTCGTTTTTGCGATTATCATTATCGTCGTGGCGCTCTATATGTTGGCCCGCAACATCTATGTGACGTAATCACCGGCGCATGATGCGTCTCTGGAGAACATCATGAGCGAGCGTCCCCCTCTCATTGCCATGCCGACGCGCCGTGCCGCGCTCGGCCTTGTCGGCGGCGCCATGCTGCTTGGCGTCGGCGCGCAAGCGCGCGCGGCCACCGGTGCCGATCAGGATGACGAGGTGCTCAACGAAGCCATGGTATTGCGCGATCCCGACATTCCGGCGTCGGGCAATCCGAAGGGCGATGTCACCATCGTCGAGTATTTCGACTATCAGTGCCCGTATTGCCGCAAGCTGGCGCCGGAGCTGCGCGCCGTGGTCAAGGAAGACGGCAAGGTCCGGCTGGTCTCGAAGGACTGGGCCATCCTCGGCCCGGTGTCGGTCTATGCCGCCGGTCTGGTGCTGGCGACGCGCGCCCAAAACAAGTTCATCCAGGCGCAGGACGCCATGATCGGCCTCAACACCAAGCTGACCGAGCAGCTTGCGCGCGACACGCTGGCCAAGGCCGGCATCGATGTCGATCGTGCGCTGGCGGATTTGTCCGCCAACAAAGATGCGATCGCCGCCAAGCTGAAGCAGATCGACAAGCAGGCGACGGCGTTCGGGTTCAAGGGCACGCCGTCCTTCATCGTCGGCAAATTTCGCATTCCCGGGCCGATCAGCAAGGACAATTTCAAACTGGCCATTGCCGATGCCCGCAAGGCTGCGGCCGGCAAAAAGTAGCGTAGAAACGAAAATGCTCCCGGGCGACGGGAGCATTTTTTGCGACCGGATCGATCGATCCGGTCAATGTTCGAGCGCCTGGCCAGCGCCGGTTTACGACTTCACCTGCGCCGTCAGCTTGGCCCAGTCGTCCTTGGTGCGCGCCTTCAGCGCTTCCCAATTGGTTTGTGCGACATCCCAGTTGACGATCGTGCGGCGTTCCATCGCGGTCTGGCCGTTGGCCACCGACGACGTTGCCATCGAGTCGTGCATATAGACGCCGATGCCGAGAATCAGCGCACCCAGGATCATTCCGACAAACATCCGCATCGCAAAATCTCCAATGAGCCCATGCAACGCGACGCGGACGGCAATGGTTCCCGCGCGGTGTCCTGACGTGGCGTGCGGGTCGCGAGCACATTGATTTAAACCCACCATCATGATGATCCTTGTCGATCATGACCGTGCATCTCACCGATCAGTCCGTCCTCGCGCGCGCCGTCCGGCAACTGGTGAAAAGCGATCCGCGCCTGAAGCCGGTGCTCGCCAAAGCGGGCATGCCGGCGCTACGACGGCGCGCGCCCGGCTTCGAAGGATTGGCGCAGATCATCTGTGGCCAGCAGGTGTCCGTTGCTGCTGCGGCCGCGATCTGGGGGCGCGTGTCGGCCGCCTATGTGCCGTTCGATCATGCCGCCCTTCGCAAGGCGCGCACCGATCGGCTCGGGCGGCTCGGCCTGTCGGCCGCGAAGATCAAGACGATCAAGCTGATCGCGAAAGAACTGGTCGAGCAACGTCTCGATCTCAATGCGCTGGCGGAGCAAGATGCGGACGCCGCGCACAATACGCTGATCGCGCTGCATGGCATCGGGCCATGGACCGCGGACGTCTATCTGCTGTTCTGCCTTGGCCACGGCGATGCCTGGCCGGCCGGCGATGTCGCCTTGCAGGAGGCCATCAAGGTCGGGCTCGGTCTCGACGCGCGGCCGACGGCGAAGCAGATGGCGCCGCTGGCCGAACCCTGGCGTCCGCTACGCGGCGCAGCGGCGCATCTGTGGTGGGCCTATTATCATGCCATCAAGAAACGCGACGGCGTGATCGCGGGGGCATGAACGCGTGGAGCAGGATCCACGATCTCGTCATTGCGAGCGCAGCGAAGCAGTCCAGGAAGCACAAAGCGAAGGCTGGATTGCTTCGTCGCTGCGCTCCTCGCAATGACGGCTGAGGGGGCTGCAATTCATCTCAGGTCGGAAATGTTCTCACGCGAAGCTCGCGCGTTGATCCGCCCTCACATCTCGCCCAGGGCCTCGCGGCGGCGCTGCTCGGATTCTTCGGCGTAGCGGCGCGTGGCATGGGCTTCCGACAGGGTGCCGACCACGCGGTGGCTTTCGGCGTCCACCACGGCCAGCGATTCCGCTTCATTGCCCTCGAACACCACCATGGCGTCGCGGATGTTCATCTCCGGATGCAGCACGACGTTGCGGCAATGCAGCAGGCTGTCGAGACGGAACGCGGTGACGTCGGGCGAATGCGCTTCCGGCACGCTGGCGAGCCCGAGATAGCTGCCCTCGGAGTCCACCACGACCACCTGATTCTTCGATCCGAGCGGAAATTTCGCGCGGAAGTCGCTCAGCGGCATGGTCGATTCCACCATGGAAATATCGGGCCGCATCAGCCGCTGGACGGTGAGGTCGCGGATCCAGCCGATATCGGCTGCACTGCGGATCGTCTCGCCGCGCAGATGCAGGCGCCAGGTCGCAAACGAGTAGCCGAACAGTTCGCGGGTAATCTGCGTGGAGATGATGACCGCCACCAGCACGGCCGTGGTGAGCCACAGATTGCCGGTGGATTCCAGCGCGATGAAGCTCATGGTCAGCGGGCCGCCGATCACCGAGGCCGACAGCGCACTCATGCCGATGATCGTATAGATGTTCGGATCGATATTGAGCGCGGGCCACAGCGTATTGATGCCGGTAGCGAACAGATGACCGCCCAGCGCGCCGATGAACAGCGACGCAAAAAACAAGCCGCCGCGAAATCCGGTACCCAGCGAGATGATCGAGGCGATGGTCTTCAGCACCATCACGAAGGCGACGAGGGCGATCGGATACGCCGTCATGCCGCCGAAATGCAGCGCGCCATGGCCGGACGACATCACCTGCGGCGTCAGCAGTGCCAGTCCGCCGACGCCGAGCCCGCCGAGCGCTGGGCGCAGCGGCGGCCACAGCTTGATTTTGGCGAGCAGCCATTCGCAGCCGGTTACCACGCGCATGATGCCTATGCCGTAGGTCGCCGCAAACACGCCGAGCAGGGCGGCGACCGCAAGGTCATGGCCCTGCACGTCGCCAAATCGGCCGGCCACCACGCCCAGGGTCAATGGCGAAAAGGAATGCGCGACGAAATAGCCGGTCACCGCCGCGACGCCCACCGGCATCAGGCTGGCCGAGGTATAGCCGCCGATCACCAGTTCGAAGGCATAGAAGGCGCCAGCCAGCGGCGCGCCGAAGGCACCGGCAATGGCGGCTGCGGCGCCGCAGCCCACCAGCACCCGCTGATCCGCCCGACGCAGATGAAAGGCACGACCGATGGAGGCGCCAAGGCCGCTGGCCAGCTGGGTATAGCCGGCCTCAAGCCCCACCGAGGCACCGACGCCGCTCGACCAGATCGTTTGCAGCGAGACGATGATGCTGCCGCGGAACGACATCCGGCCGCCATACAGCGCATTGGCCTCGATCGGATCGACCTCGCGCGCCGGCCGCCAGCGCGCCAGCAGCAGAAACGCGATGCCGAGGACGAGCCCGCCAAGGGTGGGAACCAGCAGCGCCCGCACCGGATCGATCCAGTATTGGCTCGACAGCCGCTGGCCCCAATCCAGATTGAACAATACGGCGTGCAGCACGCTCACCAGGGCGCTCATGGCGGCCACCACCAGCCCCCCGATCACGCCGATCACCGCCGCCAGCAGCGCCAGGCTGGTTTCATGCGCGCGGACGAATACGCGCAGCCACTGCGGAGCCTCAAGATATCGTGACGAAGTGAACATCGGCAGTATCCAGACCTGACAGCCCCCGCACGGGCGCGCGTCCCGCGGCTAGCGGCAGCCGTTGTGGCAGACCACCCGATGTAGCGAAAAAGGCCGGGATTGCGGCATGCTTTTGCGAAGGGGATAGACCAGAGCTATGCCCTTCACAACCCTGTCACGCTGCCTGTAGTATGTGAGACACAGGCTGCTTCGTGCGGTCGAATTGTGGAGTCAGGAGCGTTAGTTGAACGCACATGTCCCGCAAGGCGGCTGGCCGGTTCTGGTTCTCAACGCGGACTTCCGGCCGCTGAGCTACTATCCTCTCTCGCTTTGGTCGTGGCAGGACGCGATCAAGGCGGTGTTTCTCGACCGTGTGAATATCGTAGCCCTCTACGATCACGCGGTGCACAGTCCGTCGGCCGATTTTCAGCTGCCCAGTGTGGTTGCGCTGAAGTCGTTCGTGCGACCGACCACGCA
>SDZE01000399.1 GCA_004173095.1 Bradyrhizobiaceae bacterium | reverse complement strand
GTCCTATGACGAGGCCCTCGCGAAGGACGCCAAGCTGCCGACGGTGAGCACGCGCCCGGTTGGCAGCGTCGTGACCACGGTGTCGGAATAACAAGTCCAATGGCGATCAAGGTTGAAGGCTTCGTTATCGTCTCCGCCGACGGCCGGCTGACCGACGCAACTCACCAGCAGCCCGATGCGTTGCGGTTCAAGGCGGATCACCGCTTCTTCGTCGATGGCCTGAAGCGCGCGGCCCTCGTCGTCCACGGCCGCAATTCCGGCGACGGCGATCCGCGCCAGCGCGTGCGACGACGGCTGATCGTGACGCGCAGCGTCGATTCCATCGCAGTGGCCGACGACATCCCGCAGGCCGTCTACTGGAATCCTGCCGGCGCGTCCTTCGAGGCCGCCGCGGACGCCGCTGGCGTCACCGACGGATCAGCTGCCATCATCGGCGGCCCGGAGGTCTATGGTCTGTTTCTCGACCGCTACGACGTGTTCTGGCTGTCGGAAGCGCATCGGGTTCATCTGCCCGATGGCCAGGGCTGCTTTCCCGGCGTTCCCGAGCATTCACCGCGCGACGTGCTGGCCAGCCATGGGCTGAAAGCGAGCGAGACGCGCGTGCTCGATGAAACCCATGACGTCACCGTCACGGCGTGGCGACGCGTCTGAGCTTCAGGTCTCGTTGTAGGCATCCATGCGCGGGCCCTTGCCGATTCCTGCGATCATGAACAATCCGCCGATCAGCGACAGATTTTTCAGCGCATGAATCATCTGCCCCTTCGCATCGGCACCGGTGAGATTCCAGAAATCGTGGAAGTAGAACGTCGCCGCCATCACGAAGGCGACCATCACGAGCGCGAAGAAGCGCGCACCGAGATTGAGTGCGATCATGATGCCGCCGATCAGTTCCAGAGCGGCAGCGGCGATCGCCAGGATCTGCTTCAGTTCCATGCGTGCGAACTGTTCCAGCTGCGCCGTGTAGGTCGCCAGATCGGCAGGCAGGGTCGGAATCACCTTGGCGGCGATCTTGTCGGCGGCGACGCCGAGATCGATGAACTTGTCGACGCCCGAAGCAATGAAAATCACGGCGAACAAAATACGACCGAAAGTAATAAACGCCGGCATTCATGCCCCCGCAACTGCAATGACTTTAAATCAAGAACATCACAAGTATGATCAAGTTCGGAGACAATTCAAAGGTCCAATAGCGATGTGAACCACCAAGGTCGCTTGCAAGGTGATCGGCAGCGGCGATCGCGGCCCGCACCGCAAGACTGACGTCGCCCGAACGAGCGGGCGATGTCGGCTTGAGATGGCAGGCTCAGCCGAACAGATTGGCCTGCGAGCGCCCTGCCCGCTCCTGCGCTTCGACAGCAGCGACAGCCGTCATGTTGAGAATGCCGCGCGCGGTCACGCCTGGGGTCAGGATATGTGCGGGACGCGCAGGACCGATCAGGATCGGACCGACCGGCAGCGCATCGCCCAGCGTCTTGATCATCTGATAGGCGACATTGGCCGCATCCAGCGTCGGCATGATCAGGACGTTCGCGGCACCTTCGAGCTTCGAATGCGGCAGCACCATCTTGCGGGCGGCTTCCGACAGCGCGGTATCGCCCTGCATTTCGCCGTCGGATTCGATCTCCGGATGCTTTTCGCGCAGCAGCGCCGCAGCGCGACGCATCTTGCGCGACGAGTCCGTATCGTAGCTGCCGAAATCCGAATGCGACACGAAGGCGATCTTCGGCTTCATGGCGAAGCGCTGCACGTGATTGGCCGCCAGCACGGCGATCTCGGCAAGCTCTTCGGCGCTCGGATTCGGACGGACCTGGGTGTCGGCAATGAAATGTGCGCCCTTGCTGGTGATCATCAGCGACAGCGCCGCGAAATCGCTGACGCCGGGCAGGAAGCCGATGATCTCGCGGACGTGGCGCAGATGGCTCATATAGCG
>SDZE01000573.1 GCA_004173095.1 Bradyrhizobiaceae bacterium | reverse complement strand
CGCCACCATCTGGATCACCGTCGACAGACTGGATGCAGCGAAGGCCGTTCCGGCCGCGGCCGGGCCGCCACGCGCGGTGGCGCAGAACGCCAGCGCCTGGTCGCGCAGGCAGTGGCCGTCTTCGAGCAGGATCAGCCGGCTCTGGTCGATCTGGGACGCGCTGATGCGCTGCTCGGCGGGGCGGGGATCGTCCGCCGGCACCGCCAGCAGAAACGTATCGTCGAACAGCTTCAGTGTATCGATGCCGGTCTCGCCGAGCGGCAGCGCCAGCATGGCTGCGTCGAGCGCGCCGGATTTGACGTCGTCGAGGAGCTGCCTTGTCTGCGTCTCGCGCAGCTCCAGCCGCAACTCCGGAAATTGCCGCTGCAGCACCGGCAAAATCCGCGGCAGCAGATAGGGCGCCAGCGACGGGATCACGCCAAGCGTCAGCCGGCCCGTCAGCACGCCGCCGCGATGACGGGCGAAATCCACGAGATCGCGCGACATAGCGAGCACGTCCTCGCCGCGCCGGACCACCTCGCGGCCAACCTCGGTCAACACGACCTCGCCGGGCCGCCGTTCGACCAGTTTGACGCCGAGGGTGCGCTCGAGATCGCCGATCTGCATCGACAGAGCCGGCTGGGTCACGGCACAGGCCTCGGCGGCACGGCCGAAATGGCCATGGCGCGCGAGAGCGGACAGATAACGGAGTTGTCGGAGCGTCAGCATGGTCATCAGATAAACTGATCGGGAGCCGAAGACAATTCGACTGGACCTGATGTCAGAACTCTTCCAATCTGTTGTCACGAATTGCAGCGACACTGATCGCGACGGCGACAGGTCGGATTCGACAAGCATTTGAAGCGGCAGTGCTTTTGAGATTGAGCGGTGTTTGGCCGATGGGTTCGTCCCGTCGCCCCGGGCCTCGTGCGATCCAGACGCCAAGGAGAGACAGATGAGCGAGACAGCAAACGAAGCCGGCAAGTGCCCGGTGGCCCATGGCACCGAGGGCAATTCGATCCAGAGCAAGGGCGCTGGCAAGGGCAGCAAAGGCCACGGCAACAAGGATTGGTGGCCGGAACACCTCGACATCGGCGTGCTGCACGCGATTCATCCGTCGGCCGATCCGCTCGGCGCGAAGTTCGATTACGCCAAGGAATTCGAGAGCCTCGACATCGATGCGGTGATCAAGGATCTGCACGCTTTGATGACCGATTCACAGGAGTGGTGGCCGGCCGACTTCGGTCACTATGGCGGCTTGTTCATCCGCATGGCCTGGCATTCGGCCGGCACCTATCGCACGACCGACGGGCGCGGCGGCGCCGGTGGTGGCCAGCAGCGCTTCGCGCCGCTGAATTCGTGGCCCGACAACGTCAATCTCGACAAGGCCCGTCGTCTATTGTGGCCGATCAAGCAGAAATACGGCCAGAAGATCTCCTGGGCCGACCTCTACATCCTGACCGGCAATGTCGCGCTGGAATCCATGGGCTTCAAGACGTTCGGCTTCGCCGGCGGCCGCGCCGACACCTGGGAGCCGGAAGAGCTGTATTGGGGGCCGGAAGGCACCTGGCTCGGCGACGAGCGCTATAGCGGCGAGCGTGAACTGGCGGAGCCGCTCGGCGCCGTGCAGATGGGCCTGATCTACGTCAATCCGGAAGGCCCGAACGGCAAGCCGGATCCCTTGGCCTCGGCGCGCGACATCCGCGAGACCTTCGCCCGCATGGCGATGAACGACGAAGAGACGGTGGCGCTGGTCGCCGGCGGCCATACCTTCGGCAAGACCCACGGCGCGGGCGATCCGTCCTTTGTCGGTGGCGATCCGGAATCCGGCTCGATCGAGGACCAGGGCATCGGCTGGAAGAGCCAGCATGGCAAGGGTTTCGGCGGCGACACCATCAGCAGCGGCCTGGAAGTGACCTGGACCCAGACGCCGACGCAGTGGTCGAACCACTAT
>SDZE01000470.1 GCA_004173095.1 Bradyrhizobiaceae bacterium | reverse complement strand
CGACGCGCCGAGCCCGGTCCGTTCAAGCAGGCCGTGGTGATCAGAAACTTCGTCACCCGCGCCGAAGCCATCGGCATGGACTACAACATCGTCGAAGCCATCGATCAGCCCTGGAAGTTCTTCGAAGGCGGCGTTGGTCCGTATTGGGGCATGCTGGACGCCGACCGTGAGCCGAAATTCTCATGGACCGGCCCGGTCGTAAATCCGCACTACTGGAAGAACGCCGGATTGGCGCTGCTGGTCGGCATCCTACTATCGCTACCGATCCTGCAGATCATTGCGCCGACAGCGATGCAGGCGCTCGTCCTGTCGATCGCGGCCAACGGCGTCGGCGCCTGGGCGGCGACGATCTTCGCCTATCAGCAAACCCATTACTTCGTTTGGGGCTCGGCCTTCGCTCTCACCCTTGGCTGCATCCTTTTGATCCCCCTGATCCTGATCGCGCTGGCGCGGGTGGATGAAATCGCGGCCATCGCCTTCGGTCATAAGCCACTTCGCCTGCTCACGCCGGAGCGCAGTGCTGCGCTGCTCGAGGCCGCGAATGCCGAGAAAAAATATCCGAAGGTGTCGATCCATGTTCCGGCCTATCGCGAACAGCCGGAGATGCTGAAACTGACGCTGGATGCCGTTGCGGCGCTCGACTACCCGAATTTCGAATGCGTGGTCATCATCAACAACACGCCCGACCCCGCCTACTGGCAGCCGATCCAGGATCACTGCCGCATGCTCGGCGAGCGCTTCATCTTCATCAATGCGGAGAAGGTGGAAGGCTTCAAGGCCGGCGCATTGCGCATCGCCATGGATCGCACCGCCGCCGATGCCGAAGTAATCGGCATCATCGACGCCGATTATGTGGTCGAACCGAACTGGCTGAAAGCACTGGTCCCGGCCTTCAACGACCCGCGTGTCGGCCTGGTGCAGGCGCCGCAGGATCATCGCGACGAAGACACGTCGCTGATGCACTACATTATGAACGGCGAATATGCCGGATTCTTCGACATCGGCATGGTCCAGCGCAACGAGGCCAATGCCATCATCGTCCATGGCACCATGTGTCTCATCCGCCGCGAAGCGATGGACATGGCGGGCGGCTGGGCCGGCGACACCATCTGCGAAGACTCGGATCTCGGCCTTGCCATCATGCAGCATGGCTGGCTGACGCATTACACCAGCGAGCGTTACGGCTACGGCGTACTACCGGACACCTATGAAGCGTTCAGGAAGCAACGCCATCGCTGGGCCTATGGCGGCTTTCAGATCATCAAAAAGCACTGGCGCCGCTTCCTGCCGGGCGCCAGCCGCATGACCCAGGACCAGAAGCGCGAATTCGGCATCGGCTGGCTGAACTGGCTCGGCGCCGAAAGTCTCGGCGTGGTGGTCGCCATCCTCAACATCATCTGGGTGCCGATCATCGCTTTCGCCGGCATCGCCATTCCCGACAAGATCCTGACGCTGCCGATCATCGCGTCGTTCGTGATCTCGCTGGCGCACTTCCTGATCCTCTATCGCCTGCGGGTGAAAATCGGGGTCTGGCAGATGCTTGGCGCCATGATCGCCGCCATGTCGGTGCAATGGACCGTATCGCGCGCCGTCGCCGACGGCCTGATCAAGGACCACCTGCCCTTCACCGTCACCTCGAAGGGCGGCAAATCGCGCAACTCCATTGAATTCCAGGCGTTCTGGGAAGCTGTGATCGGCGTGCTGCTGTGGGTCAGCGCCGGCGTGCTGATCTTCGCCAACAACGACAAACAGGTGACTGAGATCTATATCTTCGCTGGCGTGCTGGTGCTGCAGAGTCTGCCGTTCCTGTCCGCCGTGGCGATCGCCATTCTGGAAAACTCGCGCGCCAACCAGTTTGTCTGGTGGAAGAACACGACGATCCGCACCGCTGAGCTGATCGGCCTGCGTCCGGTGCAGATGCCGCAGCTCGAGGT
>SDZE01000231.1 GCA_004173095.1 Bradyrhizobiaceae bacterium | reverse complement strand
ATCTTGTTGCTTGACGCCATCGAGCCCGTCACATCGAGCGCCATGGCAATGCGCATACGTGTGGAGCCCCATGTCGTGGTCACGTCGCTATTGATGTTCATGCGCGGGAAGCCGACCATTTTCATGAAGTCGGTGGCGACGGTGCCGGAGCCGGTCAAGGTGACTGTCGAACCGCTACTGGAGTTAGTCGTGTAGCTTGCCGTGACAGTGATCGGGCTGGACGCGGTGTTCGTATAGAGCGCGTTGAAATAACTAACAGCCTTGGCCGAGATTGCTGCAGTCGACATCGTCGGATTCGCGCTGAGATCCTTCGATACCATCAGGGCCGCCGAATCCAACGCCACCTGCATGGAGGAGCGCGCCGCATTGGCACGCGAATAATCGACCGCGGCGCCGACAAACCCGAGCAGCGGCACCAGCGCCACGGCGAAGATCATGGCGATGTTGCCGCGCTCGTCGCGGCTAAAGCGCCGCGCCGCGTGCCGAACCTGCTCTGAACTCGATCGGATGAACATGATGACCGCCACAATGATTTAATGCGGCCATCTCGCGGTAGGCGGATAAACGGCTGGTAAAAGTGTGCGCAGAAAATCGGTAAAAGGCTCCGTATCGGTAGCCGGAGAGGGCACCGTTCGGTATCATCGTCAATATCGGTTAAACCGGACCCTCGGCCCCGGTCACTGAATGATGCAGACATCGTTAACCTTTGCCGCCCGGAACCGGCGGGGAGCTAGGCCTCCCAGGCGTCGCGGCAGCGCTTGCGAGCAACCCCGGCGGGACCCATATTGGCATGACCGCTTCGGCGCACTGGGCGCGCGAAGTCGCCTTTTGGCCCATTTGCGGCGATCGCGCGGCGGTCTCGTCGCCGTGGGGTGAGGGCGGTCAGCAATACCGGGGGACGCCGCCTGCGCGGGGCTGGCTAACGCCCGGTGGGGAATCTTATACGAACACCATGGTGTACACAGTTTCTAGATCCGAGTCCGACAACAACCCCGGCAAGCCTGATTGGGCGCGGCCGTCCGATGTGCGCCCGTTCCGGGCCCCGCTCCGAGCGATGGCAGAGGACGACAATCAGTCAGGTTCGCCGGGAGGGCCGACCACGTCGGTCATTACCAAGACCAAGCCGAAGACCAAACGGCCGAGCCTCTATCGCGTCTTGATCCTCAACGACGATTACACCCCGATGGAATTCGTCGTTCACGTGCTGGAGAGGTTCTTTCAGAAAGACTTGGAAGCCGCGACGCAGATCATGCTGCATGTTCACCACCACGGTATCGGCGAATGCGGCGTGTTCACCTACGAGATTGCCGAAACCAAAGTGACGCAGGTGATGGATTTCGCGCGCAAGCATCAGCATCCCCTGCAATGCGTGATGGAAAAGAAATAACGCTGCGCGAGCCCTGTAAAAACACGCCCGCGGAGCGCGCCCGTTGCTCTGCGGAGTCCAGCTGCCGTGCGTTTTGAATCTCTCAAAGGGTGAGTCGGCCAGGGCACACGACGCCCATCCATGACCCCGCCTGACGACAAGCACCGGAACCGGCCTTTCGCTGCCAACGATCCGCACTATATGCGGAAAGGTTCTTGTTGCCTGCGAGGGCAACGATGGCCATGATGGTGGGGGCCAAAGAGGACGCGGAATGCCAACTTTTTCTCAAAGCCTAGAACAATCGCTGCACCGGGCGCTCTCGATTGCGAACGAGCGCCACCACCAATACGCGACGCTGGAGCATCTGCTGCTGTCGCTGGTGGATGACTCCGACGCCGCAGCGGTGATGCGGGCGTGCAGCGTCGATCTCGACAAGCTGCGCGGCAGTCTGGTCAATTATCTCGAAACCGAATTCGAAAACCTGGTGACGGATGGCAGCGACGATGCCAAGCCGACTGCCGGCTTCCAGCGCGTGATCCAGCGCGCGGTGATTCACGTGCAGTCGTCCGGCCGCGAGGAAGTGACCGGCGCCAATGTGCTGATCGCGATCTTTGCCGAGCGCGAGAGCCATGCTGCGTATTTCCTGCAGGAGCAGGACATGACGCGCTATGACGCGGTGAATTACATCAGCCACGGCATTGCCAAGCGTCCGGGCGTCTCCGAAGCGCGGCCCGTGCGCGGCGTCGACGAAGAGACCGAGGCCAAGGGCGGCGACGAGTCCAAGAAGAAGGGCGAGGCTCTCGAGACCTATTGCGTCAATCTCAACAAGAAGGCGCGCGACGGCAAGATCGATCCGGTGATCGGACGAACCTCCGAAATCAACCGTGCGATTCAGGTGCTGTGCCGCCGCCAGAAGAACAATCCGCTGTTCGTGGGTGAAGCCGGCGTGGGCAAGACGGCGATCGCCGAAGGCCTCGCCAAGCGCATCGTCGATAGTGATGTGCCGGAAGTGCTGGCGGCAGCCACCGTGTTCTCGCTCGACATGGGCACGCTGCTGGCCGGCACGCGCTATCGCGGTGATTTCGAGGAGCGTCTCAAGCAGGTGCTCAAGGAACTCGAAGCGCATCCGAACGCGATCCTGTTCATCGACGAAATCCACACGGTGATCGGCGCGGGCGCCACCTCCGGCGGCGCGATGGATGCATCGAACCTGCTCAAGCCGGCGCTGGCTTCGGGCGGTATCCGCTGCATGGGCTCGACCACCTACAAGGAATATCGCCAGCACTTCGAGAAGGACCGCGCTTTGGTGCGACGGTTCCAGAAGATCGACGTCAACGAGCCGACGGTCGATGACGCGATCCTGATCCTGAAGGGCCTGAAGCCGTATTTCGAGGATTATCACAAGCTGAAATACACCAACGAGGCCATCGAGGCCGCGGTGCAGCTGTCGTCGCGCTACATCCACGACCGCAAGCTGCCGGACAAGGCGATCGACGTGATCGACGAATCCGGCGCGGCGCAGATGCTGGTGACCGAGAGCAAGCGCAAGAAGACCATCGGCATCAAGGAGATCGAGACCACCATCGCGACAATGGCGCGGATCCCGCCGAAGAGCGTGTCGAAGGACGACGCCGAGACGCTTCGGCATCTGGAGTCCACCTTGAAACGCGTGGTGTTCGGTCAGGACAAGGCGATCGAAGCTTTGTCGGCCTCGATCAAGCTGGCGCGTGCCGGTTTGCGCGAGCCGGAGAAGCCGATCGGCAGCTATTTGTTCTCGGGCCCCACCGGCGTCGGCAAGACCGAAGTGGCGAAGCAGCTGGCCGCGTCTCTCGGCGTCGAACTGCTGCGCTTCGACATGTCCGAATATATGGAGCGCCATACGGTGTCTCGCCTGATCGGCGCGCCTCCCGGCTATGTCGGATTCGATCAGGGCGGCTTGCTCACCGACGGCGTCGATCAGCATCCACATTGCGTGGTGCTGCTGGACGAAATCGAGAAGGCACATCCGGATCTCTACAACGTGCTGCTGCAGGTGATGGACCACGGCCGGCTGACCGATCACAACGGCAAGCAGGTCTCGTTCCGCAACGTCATCCTGATCATGACCACCAATGCCGGCGCTGCCGACATGGCGCGTGCTGCGTTCGGCTTCACCCGCAGCAAGCGGGAAGGCGACGATCACGAGGCGATCAACCGGCAATTTGCGCCGGAATTCCGTAACCGTCTCGACGCCATCGTGTCGTTCGGTCACCTGAATGCCGACGTCATCGGCATGGTGGTGGAGAAGTTCGTGCTGCAGCTGGAAGCCCAGCTGGCAGACCGCGACGTTACCATCGAGCTGTCCGAGCCCGCCAAGGCCTGGTTGATCCAGCACGGCTACGACGAGCAGATGGGCGCGCGCCCGATGGGCCGTGTGATCCAGGAGCACATCAAGAAGCCGCTCGCCGAAGAGCTGCTGTTTGGCGAGCTCAAGAATGGCGGCCATGTCCGTGTGGTCCTCAAAAAGGACGAAGCGGTGTTGGGCGTCGAGCAGGAGAGCATCGGCTTCGAATTCGTCGATGGCCCGGTGACGCCGAAGCCGGAGAATCTTCCCGCCAAGCGTGGCGCAGCGAAGAAGCCGAAACCCGGCAAGGGCTCGGGCTCTTCGAAGGGACTGGTGAAGGCGTAAGGTCTTCGCACGAATGAAATGCAAAAGGCCGGTGAGTGATCACCGGCCTTTTTGTTTATGGTCATTGCAAGGAGCAAAGCGACGAAGCAATCCAGTCCTTGTTTGTGTGCCGCCTGGATTGCTTCGCTACGCTCGCAATGACGGCTGGTGGTTCCGCGCGATTACTTCCCCAACAGCCGCTGAATTTCGATCTGCAATTCACGCTTCTTCGCTTCGCTCTGGCGGACGCGTTCGTCGAGGTCGGACGCAGGCGCCCGATCGTCCCGCTCATGGCTGAAGGCGACGCCGACAACGTTGTCGCGCGACCACATGATATCACCCGCGACGGTCCGCCGCGTGCGCGCGTCCGTCGGCGACATCTGGTCCTGCGCCACGGCGCCCGATGGCACTGTGTCGCGTGGCTGTTTGCGACGATCGTCCATGTCCGATAATCCCCGTTTGTCTCGGGCGGACTGTACGCGGTTCCGTCGGATGGGGAAGGCTCTCGGCACGGCGGCGCGACGTTAACGTAAACCAAGTTTAAGACGGCGCGCCGAAAAACAGCCTCATTTCAGGCCACGGTCTCCCGCACACCGCGCGCAAGATCCTTCTGCTTGTCGAATTCCGCGCGGCGTCGGGCTAACTCATCGGTGCTGAGCAAAGCGACATTGTTGTAGTCGTTTTTCCATGCGGGATCGCTGGCCCAGCGAAGCGGTGACTGCATGGTGGTCTGCGGGCCGGCGGCGGATTCCAGCAGCCGTAGCGCGAGCTCGAGGGTCTGCGCCTGCGATGCTTTGTCGTGCGGCTTGCCGGCCGAATTGCCGAGCGGGAAATCGCTGAACAGGAAGCGGGGCACGCCGACATGTTCGACGATATCCTTGGCGCAGCCCATGACGACGGTGGCAATGCCGTTGGCTTCCAGATGCCGCGCGACGATGCCGACGGTCTGATGGCAGACCGGACAGTTCGGCACCAGCACGGCGGCATCGACGCCGTCAGCCTGAGCGCGGGCGAGGATTTCTGGTGCGTCGGTCTCGACGGTGACGCGGTGGCTGCGATTGGTGGGGGCGCCGAAGAAGCGTGGCGCGACCTCGCCGATCCGACCTTGCGCCGCCGCCTGCGTCAATGCGGCGAGCGGAAACCAGCTGCCGCTGTCGTCAGCGCGCGTATGCACACGGTCATAGGCGATATGGGAAATGCGCAAGTCATGCGTTTGCGTCGTGTCGCCATCGTAAACCTGGTAGAATTTGGCGCCGCCATTGTAGAGAGCGCCCGGGCCCTGATCTCCCTTCGATGGATCGTAAGGCGCAGCCGTGGTGATGATGGCTACGCGCGCTTGCGCCAGCGGCCTCTGCAGGGGCTGGAACGGCGCTCCGATATGATGCGCCCAGCGATAAGGGGCGTCATAGCCGAGGGCGCGGTAGTAGGCGCGGGTGCGCGCCATATACTGGATCGGCACATCGTCCTGCGCGGCACGGTCGGTAGGTTCGTTTGCCGGAATCTCGTTCGCAATGTCGATCATGATTTTCGCTCCCGCATCCGCCGCATTTGTTTCATAGCTAGCCCGTTGCAAATCACTGTTCAAGGCGCGGAACTCGCGCAGGGCCTGGCATGACGTGGTGGATCAGAGGCGCGGCGACGGCGTTCGCGATGATGCTGGCAGGCGCTGCTTGCGCGGAGCAACTGCCAATCAGCGAATTGGCCAAGCCCGGTGCCGACCGGATGTTGCCGATCCCTCCCGCAGCCTCCGATCTCGCGAAGGATTCCAGCGCCCGCGAAGGCATGTGCCTGATGATCGAGTCCGCGGCGCGTGCCAACGACCTGCCGCTGGAGTTCTTCGCCCGCGTGATCTGGCAGGAGAGCCGCTTTCAGCCGGGCGCCGTCGGCCCGGTGACGCGCAGCGGCGCACGGGCGCAGGGCATTGCGCAATTCATGCCGGGCACCGCGGCCGAGCGTCGTCTGCTCGATCCGTTTGATCCCGTGCAGGCGCTTCCCAAGTCGGCGGAATTTTTGCGTGAGTTGCGCGATCAGTTCGGCAATCTCGGGCTTGCTGCCGCCGCTTACAATGCCGGTCCGCGTCGGGTGCAGGAATGGCTCGACGGCAGCGGCTATATGCCCAGCGAGACGCGGAATTACGTCTCGGCCATCACCGGTGCGACGGTAGAGGATTGGCAGGCCGTCGGTCGCAACGGCAAGACGCCCCCGCGTCCGCCGACGTCGAGCTGCCGTGAGCTGATGGCGCTGCTGCAGCGTGCGCCGAACCCGTTCGTGGAACAGCTCGAGGCGCGTGTGAAGCTTGGCGAGGCCAGGCCGTGGGGCGTGCAGCTCGTCGCCGGATTCAATCGCGATCGCGCTTTGATGCAATATGCCCGCGCGATGACGCGGCTGCGCTCGGTGGTGGGCGATCACGATCCGAATATCGTGCGCTCGATTTTCCGCAGCCGCGGCACCCGGCCGTTCTATCAAGTGCGTATTGGCGCCAACACGCGTGAGGAGGCGAATACGCTGTGCAGCCAGATCCACAAGGCCGGACAAGCCTGCCTGGTGCTGCGTAACCGCGGCGTGTGAGAGGCGGCCATGCAACGCCCGCACTTGACCCGAACGGCAATCGATAGCCAATGAAGCTCGGGATCAATGGGTCGGAAACGGATCGTCGTGGCGCTGCCTGCACTGGACTCACCGCGATGGCAGGGCACCGCTCCGGCGTTTCTTTACGGGGTGCGGTCGGTGACCACGACCATCCTCACCGCAGTCCTGTTCGCGACCTATCTCGGCATCGGCGCACTGGCGCACGATACTCATTTCAGCCTGTTCTGGGCGTTGCTGAGCACGGCGCTGATCTGGGCCGGGCCGGCGCAGATCATCCTGCTGGCGGCGCTCGGCTCCGGCGCCACGGTGATCCAGGCGGCGATTGCGGTCGGCGTCAGCGGCATTCGGCTGTTTCCTATGGTGGTGTCGGTGCTACCGATGCTGAGGACGGCGGGGACCAAAAAGCATCAACTGATCCTGCCATCGCATTTCATTGCCGTGACGCTGTGGGTCGAGTGCTTTCGCCTGCTGCCGATGGTGCCACGCGAACGCCGTATCGCCTTTGTCAACGGGCTCGGCAGCGGCCTCGTCGCGATCTGCCTGACCGCGACATGGATCGGCTATCATCTCGCCGCCAATCTGCCGCCGCTGTTCGGTGCCGCGATCCTGCTGCTGACGCCGCTGGCTTTCCTGCTGTCCACCGCACGTAACTGCAAACAACCGGCCGACGTCGTCGCCCTGGTGCTCGGCCTCGCGCTGTTTCCCATCGTGTCGATGCTCGATACCGGCGTCGATATCCTGATCTCCGGCATCTCCGCCGGCACCATCGCCTACGGCGTCCATCGCTGGAGGCGACAGTGAGCGACGTGCAGATCTTCATCGGCGATTGGCACGCGCTGATCATTCTCGTGCTCGCGGGCTTCCTGCCCAATGAAGTCTGGCGGATGCTCGGCCTGTGGCTCGGCGGCGGCATCGATGAAGAGGCTGACATCCTGGTGTGGGTGAGGGCGGTGGCCACGGCGATCCTTGCCGGCGTGATTGCGCAAATCCTCGTCCATCCGCCCGGCGCGCTCGCCACTGTGCCGGCGGCATTGCGCTACGGCTCCGTGTTGTTCGGACTGCTGGTGTTTCTCGGCTCCAAACGGTCCATCTTTGCCGGCGTGGCGTGCGGCGAGTTGATGATGGTGGGTGGCAAGTACTGGATGGGGTGACGCGCTCCGACAGTCCCGCCCTTGTGCGACTAATCAAACGCGATAGTGTCTCTGCCAAAGCAAACAACAATGCCTTGGGAGATATTATGACATCGCGCCTTCGCTCGTCACTGCTATCCACACTCGTCATTGCAGCGATATCCACCACGGCTCCGTACGTCCACGCAGCGGAATATCCGACGCGTGCGATCAAGCTTGTCGTGCCTTATGCGGCGGGTGGCCCGACCGACGTGCTGGCGCGGCTGGTCGCCGATTATCTCGGCCGCGATCTCAAGCAGACCACGGTGGTCGAAAACAAGCCGGGCGCGCAGGGCGCCATCGCCGCCGAGATGGTGTCGCGTGCCGAACCCGATGGCTACACACTGTTCGTCACGGCCGCGTCGATCATGGTGCTTAATCCGCTACTCTACAAAAAGCTGCCCTACGATCCGCAGAAGGATCTGCGCATGCTGACAGTGGTTACCGATCTGCCGGTGGTGATGGAAGTGCATCCGTCGGTGCCGGCCAAGACGGTTCAGGAATTCGTCGCCTATGCGAAGGCCAATCCGGGCAAGCTGAATTTCGGCTCGGCGGGGACGGGCGGCACGATCCATCTCGCGGGTGAGATGTTCAAGCAGATCGCCGGCGTCGAGATGACCCATGTGCCGTATAAGGGCGCAGGGCCGGCGCTGACCGATCTGTTGTCCGGCAATATTCAGGTGATGTTCGACACGCTGTCGACGGCGCTGCCGCCGGTCAGGGGCGGGCTGCTGCGTCCGCTCGGCGTGTCGTCGAAGCAGCGCAGCCCCGATCTGCCGGATGTGCCGACGGTGATCGAAAGCGGCTATCCCGATTATCAGGTCGGCGTCTGGTTCGGCCTGGCCGGCTCGTCGAAGTTGCCGGCCGAGGTTGTGACCAAGGTCATGGCCAGCATGGACAAGGCGCTGGGAGATCCTGCCTTCCGGGCGTCACTGGAAAAGATCGGCTTCCCGGTGTTGAAGCCGAAGACTGTCGCGGAGATCGATCAATTCGTTGACGAGGACCGCGCGCGGTGGTCGAAAGTGATCAAGGCGATGAACATCTCGCTAGATTGATCCGAGGGTTGCCGATGGTTCGTGAAAGTGAAATCCGCGCCGGCGAAGTCGTCGTCGATGCCCCGAAACCGAACCATGCGGGCCTGGTCTATATCGGGCGCATCCGCACGCCGTGGACGTCGCGGCTGGACACGCCGCGGCAGGGCCGGCGTGATGGGCCGGTGTGCCGGCTCGAAGTATTCGAGCCGTGGGTGGCCGGGCTGAAGGA
>SDZE01000337.1 GCA_004173095.1 Bradyrhizobiaceae bacterium | reverse complement strand
AGCGCGTTGCTTCGGGAGGACAAGCTGATGAGTTTGATCCGCGTCTCTGCGATCCGGAAAGTCATGACACGTTCGCTCGGCGTCGCCGCCGCTGCGAGCCTGCTGCTGTCGCTCACATCCGCGGCGCAGGCGTTGTCGCTGAGTAATCCAGCCGCCGCACCGTCTACCAAGCAGGCGCGTCAAGCATTGATCACCCAGGTCAGACACGGTGGTGGCGGCCATGGTGGTGGGGGCGGAGGTTTTCGCGGCGGCGGAGGTTTCCATGGCGGTGGTGGTTTTCGCGGCGGCGGAGCGCCGGCGTTTCACGGTGGCGGCGGCGGCTTCAGGTCCGCGGCTCCGGTATTTCGCGGTGGCGGCTTTCGTGCAGGCCCGGCCTTTCATGGCGGCGGTCTTCGCTATGGCGGCGCCGGGATAGTGCAACAGCGTTTCGCAGCGCCGGTTTATGTCGGCGGCGGCCGCCGTCATATCCATCGCTACCATTATTCCGGTGCGCGCCACTTCGGCCCGCGTTACTACGGCTATGCCGGCCCCCGTTACTACGCGCCGCGCTATTATGGCCCTCGGCGCTTCTGCCGGGTGATCTGGACCTATTACGGCCCGCGAAAGATCTGCCGCTATCGCCCCTGGCATCATCGCCACTGGCATCACCGGCGGCATTTCAACGTTTACTGGTGAGCTTCGACAATCCGCGGGCCTAGCCCGCGGAAGACGTTGGCGGCATCGCTACGCGCCGAGTTGAAACGCTTCGAAGCGATGTAGTTCATCTTCGATGCGCCGCTTCCACGCCGCGCGCGGCGCCTTGCGCGCGGTGCCCTCGCCAACCCAACTCCACTGCTGCATCAGCAAGCGGCGATTTTGGCGATCGGTCTTGAGATCGATCGCGGCAACGATCCGGTCATCGACCAGCACAGGCAGCGCGAAGTAACCCAGCTTACGCTTGTCCTTCGGCACATAGGCCTCGAAACGATGGTCGTGCCCGAACATCAGATGCGTACGCTTGCGCTGAATGATCAGCGGATCGAACGGCGACAGGATATGCACCAGCCCGCTCGGTTCGCTCGGGGCCGCATCGACCGTCTCGGGGCTGGCCCAGTGCTGCTGCTTGCCCGCCCCTTCCAGCGCGATGGGCACCAGTTCGTTGCGCCGCGTCCGTACCTCGATCAGTTTCCGCACGATGGCCTTGCTGGGCGCATCGAGATGACAGATCGAATCGAGGCTGACGATGCCTTGCGCGCGCAACGCGCGATCGAGCAGATAGGCGGCGCGCGCGGTTGCGGATGTCGGTTTCGGCAGCGCCGCCCAGCCGAAGTGGCGGAGCAGCAGGTCATAGGTCTTCAGCATGCCTTGCCGTTCGGCGACCGTGACGACGCCGCGATAGAAGGCCAATTGCAGCGCGCGCTTCGACGGCTTGCGGCTGGCCCATTCGTGATCCTTGTCCCGTAGCACGTCGTCATCGATATCGCGGATCGAGAGCGGCCCGGCCTTGATCAGTCGTAGCACCTTGGCGGTATCGGCTGGCGACACCGAACCGAACCAGCCGCCCTGCGCGCGCCGCCACGCCTTCATATCCGCAACGAAGTACCGCAAATCGCGGGTCGGGATATAGGCCAGCGCGTGCGTCCAGTATTCGAACACGCTCTTGTCGATCGACTGCGCCTGCTTGAGATCTGCCGGCCGGTAGCTCGGAATGCGGGCGAACAGGATGTGATGATGGCTGCGCTCGATGACGTTGATGGTGTCGATCTGCACATAGCCGAGGTGCTGCACCGCCCGGGCCACGGCCTCCGCTCCTTCGCCGAACGGCGCGCGCTCGTCCAGCCGCTGAGCGCGCAGCCAGATGCGGCGGGCACAGCTCTGATCGAGGGCAATGGCTTGGGCAGGAGATCGCGGCATTTGCGAGTGTCATGGCGGTCAACGCTGTGCTACCTGTTGGAACCGGCAGCAGCGTCTTGAGCAGGAGGGTTCGGTTTGAACAAACCAGAGAGCGCCATCGAGACGCAACTTGAAAAGAAGGCGCGCACCGCCCGCGAAGGCAAGGTGGCGATGGACGAACACGCAGCGCGCAGCGCCTTCGTTGCCAAGAACACCGAACGCCTGCGGGCATTGCGGCTGGCCAAGGAAGCGGCCGATCGCTTGGAAGCGCAGGAAACCCAGCAGGCCGCTCAAGCCACGCCCGTGGTGGCCAAGGTGAAGCGCGTGCGCAAAACCAAGACCGCGGCGTAACGCGCAATCAAGTCGACTTAAAAACCCAGTTCGCTCAAAAAACGACTGGACATAAAAAAGCGCCCCGCCGTTTCCAGCGGGACGTTCCCTAGGCCTACGTTTCAGTACATCCGTGAAACGAAAGCCGCCGAAGCCAAAAGCCTGGGCTTATGCCAGCGAGAGATTCTCGGCGCTGACCTTGCCACGCATCTTGTCGGTCTTCAGTTCGAAATTGACCTGCTGGCCTTCATTGAGGCTGCTCAGGCCAGCGCGCTCGACGGCGCTGATGTGAACGAACACATCCTTGCTGCCATCGTTCGGCTGAATGAAGCCGAAGCCCTTGTCGCTGTTGAACCACTTAACTGTACCGGTAGCCATAACACTTCTCCAAGAAACAGCCTGCCGTATTGAATGCATCTCTATGATGCCGGCGACTGAGTGTTGTTCCGCACGACCTCCGTGCAGAACTATCCAATCTCAGCGAAGTCTAGGGCGAAAGGCTGCAGAAGCAGCCATCGGCGAAGTCAGAGCCGTCAAATCGAATATGGCCGCACCATAAAGTAATCCTCAGGAAATACAAGCGCTGCGCTCATAGCCCTGAATTCTTCGCATCTTGGTTGTCACTGCGGCCGCAATGTGGCTCGCGTCGTTTCGTCGCCGTCGTTGCAAGCGAAGTGAAGCAATCCAGTGCTTAGCCGAAGACTGGATTGCTTCGTCGCTTTGCTCCTCGCAACGACGGCGTTTAGCCACCCGGGTATTGGCGGTGCCCTCAATGCCAGTCGCGGATATCGACGAAATGGCCCGCGATCGCCGCCGCCGCCGCCATTGCCGGCGACACCAGATGGGTGCGGCCCTTGTGGCCCTGGCGGCCTTCGAAATTGCGGTTCGAGGTGGCAGCGCAGCGCTCTTCCGGACGCAGCTTGTCTGGGTTCATCGCCAGGCACATGGAGCAGCCCGGCTCGCGCCATTCGAATCCGGCCTTGATGAAGATCTTGTCGAGGCCCTCGGCTTCCGCCTGCTCCTTCACCAGCCCTGAGCCCGGCACGATCATGCCCGACACATTGCCGTTGATCGTCTTGCCATCGATCATCTTGGCAGCGGCGCGCATGTCTTCGATCCGGCCATTGGTGCAGGAGCCGATGAAGACACGGTCGATCTTGATGTCGGTAATTTTTGTGCCGGCGGTGAGGCCCATATAGGCCAGCGCGCGCTCCTTGGAGATGCGTTTGGCCTCATCGGCAATGTCGGCCGGGTTCGGCACCTTGCCCGAGACCGAGACGACGTCCTCAGGCGACGTGCCCCAGGTGACGATCGGCGGCAGCTTGGCGGCATCGAGACGGATCTCGTGATCGAAATGCGCGCCCTCGTCGGTGCGCAGCGTATTCCAATAGGCCACGGCCTTGTCCCACATCTCGCCCTTCGGCGACATCGGGCGACCCTTGAGAAACTCGTAGGCCACGTCATCCGGCGCGATCAGGCCGGCGCGAGCGCCGCCTTCGATCGACATGTTGCAGACCGTCATACGGCCTTCCATCGACAGCGAACGGATCGCCTCGCCGGCATATTCCAGCACGTAGCCGGTGCCGCCGGCGGTGCCGATCTCGCCGATGATGGCCAGAATGATATCCTTGGCGGTGACGCCGTCGGGCAATTTGCCATCGACGGTGGCGCGCATGTTCTTCGCCTTCTTCTGGATCAGCGTCTGCGTTGCCAGAACGTGCTCGACTTCGGACGTGCCGATGCCATGCGCCAGCGCGCCGAACGCGCCATGCGTGGAGGTGTGGCTGTCACCGCAGACAACGGTCGTGCCTGGCAGCGTAAAGCCCTGCTCGGGGCCGATGACGTGGACGATGCCCTGGCGCTTGTCGAACTCGTTGTAATATTCGATGCCGAACTCGCGGACATTCTCCGCCAGCGTGCGGATCTGCTCGGCGCTTTCCGGATCGGGATTGGGTAGCGTGCGATCGGTGGTCGGCACGTTGTGATCGACCACGGCCAGCGTCTTCGACGGCGCGTGCACCTTGCGGCCGGCAGCGCGCAGGCCTTCAAAAGCCTGCGGCGAGGTGACTTCATGCACCAGATGGCGATCGATATAGAGCAGGCAGGTGCCGTCATCGGCCTGCTCGACGACATGGTCGTCCCAGATCTTGTCGTACAGTGTGGTCGGCTTGGATGTTGTCATTTGCTCGGGCCTGACTTGCAATTCTGACTTGCAATTTCGACTTGGAAGTTTCGGACCAGTCGCATGCTGCCAGGGGATTTGCCGCATTGGGCGGCGCAAGGCGCGCAACTGAAAAACGAACGGCTTAACGCGTGAGAGGGCTCACGCGCGTCTAAGCGCGCCCACGATCGAGGTCGTGAAGCGACCGAAGAAGCGACCGGGCAAGCGGCTGTGATCGTCGATCACGATGCGCAAAGCGTGCTGGTGCAGGTCTAGAAACATTCCAGCCATATAGCATTTGGTCGACGTCATTGCGAGCGCAGCGAAGCAATCCAGACGACTGGGTGAAGCCTGGATTGCTTCGCTGCGCTCGCAACGACGATCGTCGTCCAACAAAAAAGCGCGGCTTGCGCCACGCTTTTCCGAATTCCTGAAGCTTCGCAAACCGCGAGAAATTACTCGGCGGCAGCTGCGACCTTGGCGACCTTGGCGGGACGCTCGGTCTTCTTCTCGGTGATGCGGGCCGACTTGCCGCGCAGATCGCGCAGGTAATACAGCTTGGCGCGACGCACCTTGCCGCGACGCACGACCTTGATCGAGTCAATCATCGGGGACAGCAGCGGGAACACGCGCTCGACGCCCTCGCCATACGAAATCTTGCGCACGGTGAAGCTCTCATTGATGCCACCGCCGTTGCGGCCGATGCAGACGCCTTCATAGGCCTGCACGCGGGTGCGCTCGCCTTCGACAACCTTCACGTTGACGATGACGGTGTCACCCGGACCGAATTCCGGAATCGTCTTGGTTGCGGACAAGCGGTCGAACTGCTCTTTTTCGAGCGTTTGGATGAGGTTCATCGAAATCTCCATCGGCGGCGCGCCCAAACGTCGGCGCGGGCTGCGCGCGAAACTCTTACCCTGCCAGTGCACGGATGTGGCGCTGCTCTACAGCAAAGCAAAGCCGTTGTCACCCGTCTGTGTCACTCGGGCGTCGTGAATTTTCGCGATTTTCGCGTCTTGCCTGATTCCGGCGCTCTCGGCCGCGCTGCCCATAGATCGGGCCGCCGCTGTTCCGTCAACGCCTCGGACTCCGCCAGCCGCCAGGCGGCGACTTTGGCATGATCGCCTGACAGCAGGATGTCCGGAATGGCCTGGCCTTCGAAGATCTGCGGGCGGGTATATTGCGGGTATTCAAGTAGTCCGTGCGAAAAACTCTCGTCGGAGCCGGATTCCAGCTTGCCCATCACCCCCGGCAGCAACCGCACGCAGGCGTCGATCAGGGTCAAAGCCGCGATTTCGCCGCCGGACAGGACGTAGTCGCCGATCGAGACCTCTTCGAGCCCACGCCCATCGATGACGCGCTGGTCGATCCCCTCGAAGCGACCGCAGACGATCAGCGGCCCCGGCCCGGCCGCCAGGTCCGCCACCCGTGCCTGGGTCAATGGCCGACCGCGCGGGCTCATCATCAATCGCGGACGCTCCGCCGGCGCAGCGACGGCATCGATCGCGGCGGCCAGCACGTCGGCGCGCAAGACCATGCCCGGCCCGCCGCCGGCCGGCGTATCATCGACGCTGCGGTGTCTGTCGGTGGCCGAGGCACGAATGTCCTGCGCGTCGAGCGCCCACAGGCCAGCGGCGAGCGCACGGCCAGCCAGGCTGATGCCGAGCGGCCCCGGAAACATCTCGGGAAACAGCGTCAATACGGTGGCGCGCCAGGGGGTCGAAGTGGAGCTCATGGCGTTTCATCGCGCGTTGGGCACGGGCCGTCAAACCCCGCGACGCCATTCACGCCGCCGACATCTGCTCGCTGGTATCGCCGGCATCGAAGGCGGCGCGCGACGCCTTGATCTCGGCAAAGCTGCGGTCGGCCCATGCGATCAGCGCTGCCAGTGGCACCATCGCCGACTGGCCAAGCGGCGACAGGCGATACTCGACCGAGGGCGGCTTGGTAGGAAACACGTGGCGGGTGATCAGCCCGTCGCGCTGCAGCTCGCGCAATGACTGAGTCAGCATCCGCTTGGAGATATCCGGCACGGCGCGGTGCAACTCGCTGAACCGGCGCGGTTTGGCGGCCAGCGCCACCAGCAGCAGCGACGTCCATTTGTCGCCGATACGGTCGAGCACATTGCGCACCGGACAGGCTGCGGCGTCGAAGCCTTGGGCCTGCCATTCGTCGAACTGGGTTGCCAACGGCGCGTCATGGGGCATCGAGAACTCCTCCGGGACAGAGCAAGATATCCGCGAGGCACTTGCAGGTAACTTGCAAGTCACCTGGTGCGGAAAAACTGCCTCCTTACGGAAGCGGCCGATGGTCTCTATTCAATACCTGTCTTCATCCCGAGACCATACAGGAAAAGCCCATGCCGAACCACCGTATTCTCGTCACAGCCGCCGGCGGCCAACTCGGCCGCCTGACCGTCAACGCCTTGCTCAGGCTCGTCCCGGCCGGCCGGATCGTCGCAGGCCTGCGCGATCCCGCCAAGGGCGCCGACCTCGCGGCCAAGGGCATCGCCGTCGTTGTTGCCGATTACAACAAGCCAGACACACTGGACGCGGCGCTCGAAGGCATCGACCGCGTGCTGCTTATTTCCTCGAACGCGCTCGGCCAGCGCGTGGCGCAGCATCGCAATGTGATCGACGCCGCGAAGCGCGCCGGCGTGAAGCTGCTCGCCTATACCAGCGTGCTGCGTGCTGACACATCGCAACTCTCGGTGGCGCAAGAACATTTGCCGACGGAGGAGCTAATCCATGCTTCCGGCATGCCGTTCGTGCTATTGCGCAATGGCTGGTACACGGAGAACTACATAGCTTCGATACCGGCAGCGCTGGCGCATGGTGCGCTGGTCAGCAGCGCCCGCGATGGCCGCATCGCATCTGCTTCACGTGAGGATTATGCCGCCGCTGCAGCCGCCATATTGGCTGGGGATGGTCACACCGGGAAGATCTACGAGCTGGCAGGCGACGAGGCCTTTACGCTCGACGATTTTGCAGCGGAGCTCAGCAAGCAATCCGGCAAAACGATCCCTCACATTCGTCTGCCGGAAGCGGAATTCAAGGCAATCATGCTGAGTGCGGGATTGCCGGAAGAAGTGGCCGAGCTGATCGCAACATCGAACACGGCGGCAGCGGACGGCGCGCTGTTCGACGACAGCCATATGCTCAGCGAACTGATCGGACGGAAGGCGACGCCATTTGCGGAGACAATCGCTGAGGCGTTGAAAGCCTAGTCGTCAGACGCGGCTGGATCGTCACCGACGATCTCGCCGGGCATCTCTATCAAGACGTGGCCGCCCGCGATGTCCACGGTCGGCACCACGGCATCGGTGAATGGCAACAGCAGTGTCTGCCCCGACGGCGGCGCGATTTCGATGATGTCGCCGGCGCCGAAGTCGTGCATGGCGACGACGCGGCCGATCGTTTCGCCGGCGGCATTCACCGCAGCGAGTCCGATCAGGTCGGCATGGTAATATTCACCGTCTTCGGTGTCAGGCAGCGCATCGCGCGCCACGTAGAGTTCGACGCCATTGAGGCGGGCGGCGGCATCGCGATCGGCGACGCCTTTCAGCGTCGCCACCAGATGGCCCTTCGCCTCACGCACATTGTCGATCTCGACGGTCCGCTTGCCGTCCTTGGTGGCGAGCGGTCCGTAGTCGAGCACGGCATAGGGATCTTCGGTGAAGGTCCACAGCCGGACCTGACCGCGCACCCCATGCGGCGCACCGATGCGCGCGACGCAGATTTGCGCGGTGGTCATGTCAGCTTACTTGCCTTCGGCGGCCTTGCGCTCCTTGCGCGGCACGGCCTTCTCGGGATTGTTGCGGGCTTCGCGCTTCATGATGCCGGCGGCATCGAGGAAGCGGGCCACGCGGTCCGACGGCTGCGCGCCCTTGGCGAGCCAGGCCTTCACCTTCTCGAGGTCGAGCTTCAGGCGAAGCTCGTTGTCCTTGGCGAGCAGCGGATTGAAGTAGCCGAGACGCTCGATGAAGCGGCCATCGCGCGGGAAGCGGGAGTCGGCGACGACGACGTGATAGACCGGGCGCTTCTTGGTACCTGCACGGGCGAGACGGATGACGACGGACATGAGATTCTCCTGAGTGTATTCGTTCGAATGTGAATTGGGTTGATCGCGTTATTTCTTTTTCCCGAAGCCGGGAAAGCCGCCCAAACCGGGTAGCGTTGGTTTGCCCAGACCTGACAGGCCCGGGAAATCTTTCGGCAGGTCGGGCAATGCGCCCGGCCCCTGCGGCATCTTCTCGGCCATCGCCTTGATCTGCTCGGGTGACGGCATGCCGCCGCCGGCACCACCGCCGAAGCCCATCGCCTGCGCCAGGCCGGCCATCGGGCCGCGCTTGCCGGAGCCCATGGCCTTCATCATGTCGGCCATGTTGCGATGCATCTTCAGCACCTTGTTGACTTCCTCGACCTTGAGGCCGGCGCCGGCAGCGATGCGCTTTTTACGGCTGGCCTTGAGGATGTCGGGCGACTTGCGCTCCTGACGCGTCATCGAATCGATGACCGCGATCTGGCGCTTCACCAAGCGGTCGTCGAGACCAGCGGCGGCGATCTGGTTCTTCATCTTGGCGATGCCGGGCATCATGCCCATCAGGCCGGACAGACCGCCCATATTGGTCATCTGGATCAGCTGCTCGCGCATGTCGTTCAGATCGAACTGACCCTTGCGCATGCGCTCGGCGGTGCG
>SDZE01000094.1 GCA_004173095.1 Bradyrhizobiaceae bacterium | reverse complement strand
GACGACCCCATGGCGCAACGCTCCCAGCCATCCGCTCCTATTCCTCAGCTCGACGGCGACAAGGCCGCGGCGCTGCGGCTCACGCCTGTTTCACATGAAACAGAGGCGCGGCTTGATCGCTACGTCGCGCCGAGGAATAGGAGCGGATGGCTGGGAGCGTTGCGCCATGGGGTCGTCGTTCAGTGGATGATAAAGAAGAGGTCTTTCATACTCCGACTCCATCGCAGCGGCTATTGAAATGGCGACGATCACGGACGAGAAGCGCGCAATCGAAGCGTGGTGCTGGTGGGTGATCACGAGAGCCAGGGCTGTGATGGATATCCCACTCCTGCGATCCTCCTCACCTTGACGCTGAAGAGGCGCAGTACCGTCTCGAACCATGGAGTCCGTATGACCGCTCCATCTTATCAGGATGCCATCCGCCGAAGCCGCGCGCTCGATCTGCTCGCACCATTTGATCCGCATGTGGTTGGCACCTTGCCCCTCGGCCTCGCCCTCCCCGATAGCGACATCGATATCGTCTGCTATGCAGAGGACTTCAATGCAATGGCCGATCTGATTTGGACGGCATTTCGGTCGGCTAATGGCTTCGCCCTTTATCAATGGTCAGCCAGCGGCCGACCGCTGATCGCGAAGTCCGAAGCTGAGGGCTGGCCGTTTGATATCTTCGCCAGCGCTGAACCGATCATCAATCAGTCCGACTGGCAGCATTTCAGGGTAGAGCAGCGGCTGCTGGATCTTGCGGGCTTTGCGCTCCGGGATCAGATCATGGTGTTAAGAATGCAGGGTATGAAGACTGAACCCGCATTTGCCTTGGCACTCGGACTCGCCGGCGATCCGCATGAGGCAGTGAGCGAATTGCTTGGCTTATCAGACACGGAGTTGGCTGAGGTTATCTACCGCACTCCAGAACTCTAGCTAACGGTAGAATGCCCGGCCGAGGATTGAGCCGGATCAATGAAATTGGCCTGTCTCGCCGTCATCATGGCTTAATTCCTGGAGGAAGAAGGCCATGAGTCTGATCGCCCGCATATTGATGCTGTTGGCAGCGCCGATCACCGCGCTATTCGTATCTCGCGACGCGCTCAATTTCGATGTCATTCAGGTGATTGTGGCTGTGACGATGTTCACCGCCCTGGTCGCAGCCCTCGCTTTCTGGCCCAAGAGCAAGGCCGGGAAGACCGAAACGTGAGCCATCTGTTTCACATGAAACAGATCAGGCTGCGCTGACCGAGGCTGACTTGCGGGCTTCTCGACGCAGATAGGCTGTCAGGATACCCAGTGCCGCCGGTGTCACACCGTCAAGGCGGCCCGCCTGCCCCAAAGTGTGTGGGGACGCGGCTTTCAGCTTGGCGCGCGCCTCATTGGAAAGTCCCGGGACCTTGTCGTAATCGACATCGCTCAGCAACAGGCCTTCATCGCGACGAAACGCCTGCACATCTGCGGTTTGCCGCTTCAGATAGACATCATATTTGGCGTCGATCTCGATGTGACCGCCGATCGCTGGGTCAATGGCCGAGAGTTCGGGCCAGATCCCTGCGACAGTCGCCCAATCAGTGTCCGGATAGGACAATAGATCGAAGGCTGAGCGCCGTTGGCCGTCGTGGTTGAGGGTCAGACCGTGCTTGGCTGCGCCGTTCGGGGTGATCGAAAGCGCCTTGGTCAAGGCCTTCCCCGCGGCAAGCGCATCCATCTTGGCGGTGTGGCGGGCAATGCGGGCGCCGCCGATACAGCCGAGGGCGATGCCCTTGTCGGTCAGCCGCTGATCGGCATTGTCGGAACGCAGCGTCAGTCGATACTCGGCCCGCGACGTGAACATCCGATACGGCTCCGAGATGCCGCGGGTCACCAGATCGTCGATCATGACGCCGAGATAGCCATCGGCGCGATCAAACACGACAGGGGCGGACCCGGACGCTGCCAGCGCGGCATTCAGACCGGCGACCAGACC
>SDZE01000613.1 GCA_004173095.1 Bradyrhizobiaceae bacterium | reverse complement strand
ATGGCCACCGCGGTGGCGGTTGGATCGCCGCGGGCACGACCAGGTGCGACAGTGTCGATGCCGATCAGCTGGGCGCAGCTGCGCAGCGGCCTTGAGCCAGCGCGATTCACAGTGCGGAGCGTACCGGCATTACTGAAAAAAACGAAGGTCTGGGCCGACTATGACGACGCCGCTGGGTCGATCAAGGCGGCCATCAGGAAAATGTAAAGATCGCCAGCCTGTCGCCGTGACACTGAGAGACTGATCAATCGAAAGCCGCCAGCGATATGATCGATGGCGGCAGGTCGCGAATAAATAGGGCAATCAAAAAAACGGAGCGCGCGTTGCGCTGACGAAACGCGCGCTCCGTAGCTTGTTTAGAGCTTGCCGAGCAGCAGCAGGATCAGCAGCACGACGATCACGAGACCGAGGCCGCCACCGCCGTAGTAACCGGTGCCGTAGAATGGGCCACCGCCGATGCCGCTGAAGCCGCCGAGCAGCGCGATGACCAGAATGATTAGAATGATTGTACCGATAGACATGTGGTTCTCCTCAGCCTTGTAGTAGCCCGTTGCTAGCTGCGATAAATACGCGCAGAAGCCCGCAAGGTTCCATGCGTGAAACCAACTTGCGGAGCCGCCGCGCCGGAGCCATCTCCCATCCGTGACGTTGTTCACCAATCTCAAGCCTGAGGATGCCATCATGTCAGCGCCGCTCACCGTCTCGATCCCTCACACGCTCGGTCGCGAGGAGGCTGTGCGTCGCCTCAAAAACGGCCTCGCGCGCGCGGCCACCAGTGTGCCCATGATCAAGGTGGAAGACGAGCGCTGGGCGGATGATCGGCTCGACCTTCGTGTGCGTGCCATGGGCCAGCAGGCGTCCGGGCGCGTCGATGTGCGCGATGACCGGATCGATGTCGAAGTGACGCTGCCGTGGCTGTTGCAGCGCTTTGCGCAAGTCGCTCAAGCGACCATCAAGTCGCGCGGTGCATTGCTGCTGGAAAAGAAGTGATGCGACAACGAGCGCACGTCCGTGGACATGCGCTCGTCCGATGCAATTTCTAAGAGACGTTCGACGGCCAAGCTTCTGTCATTGCAGCCGCGTGGATCGCGCCTTCTTGGCGTTGGCTGACGTCCTGATCAGCGCGACGGGCAATCCCGTCAAATGATCGGCGACGCGAAGCTCACCGCAATCATAGCCTGGGGCATGCACGGTCGCGTCGAACTTTGATCCGTCGAACCAGACGCGCCCGCCATCCGTGAAGCCAGTGAGCTTGCGGCCGACAATGACGATAACGGCATCGCCGTCATGCTCGCGCGCAAAGGCGATGATATGATCGGCGTGGCGGCCGGCCACGTTGAGCGGTTCGTATCCGCCATGCGTGAACACATCTGCGAGGTCGCCGCGCCATTTTAACAACTCGCGCGTCCAGGCAAATTTGAGGTGGCTGTCGGTCCAGTGGTCCGTAAGCGCCGCCCAATCCGGACTTTTAAGATTCTCCAGGACCGCCACGCGTTCGGCGAAGTCCACCGCCCGCCGGTTATCGGGATCGACCAGCGACGTGTCGAAATATTCGGTGCCTTGGTAGAAATCCGGCATGCCGGGCACGGTCGCTTTCAGCGTGATCTGGCTCAGCGAATTCACCGCGCCGATCAGCGCCATGCGGCGCGCGAAGGCATCGATCTGGTCGATGAACTCCTTCGACTGCGCGGGATCGAGGATGCGCGCAATGAACTCGGTCAGTCCTTGTTCGTAGGCGTCGTTGGGGTTCAGCCAGCTCGTCTCCTGCTTGCCTTCGCGCGCGGCCTTAAGTGCATAGGCCTGCATGCGCTCGACGAAGGTCTTATCGCGCGCATTCAGCTCCCACGCGCCCACCAGCGCCTGATACAGCATGTATTCGAAGGGGGCCGAAGGGGATCGCATCTGGCCCGCCATGATCACGTGCGGCGCGTTGAGCATCTTCCAGCGACTGACGGCCGTTGCCCATTCGCTCGGGAGTTCGGCCAATGCGAGCAGGCGGGTGCGTGCGTCCTCGCCGCGTTTGGTGTCGTGGGTGGCGGTGGAGGTCATGCCATGCGGGAATTCGCTGGCACGCTGGGCCATCAGTTCGTGGAACCGCGCCACCGGCATGGCCTCGGCGGCCGGCTCACCGCCGACCTCGTTAAGCGCGAGCAGCTTGTGATAGCGATAGAAGGCGGTGTCTTCGAGCGACTTCGCCATCGCGGGCCCGGTGAACTGCTGCACCTTGAAAGCGAAGCGCCGCACCCGCGGCTTGCCATGCGCGGGACGACCCGGCTTCAACAGATCGAGCGTGAGCGCATCGCGTAAAAAGTCGAACAAACCCTCGTCGGTGCCGAACCAGTCGGCACGCGCCTTCTCGATGGTCTGCGCGATCAGTTCGCGGTCGTGCGCGGCGGGGCCGTTGGCGGTCAGATAGGTGCGATAGACCGGGAAATGCAGCACATAGAGCTCAAAGGCCTGGCGCAGCGTGTCGGCGGAGAAGTCGCGCGTGGAGTAATGGCCGTTGGCGATGCGGGCCAGCAGGCGCGTCAGCACGGTGAACTCGCTCAGCAACAGCGTTTCGAGCACGCGACGCTTGGCCTCGATCAGCAGCGGCTCGAAATTCGGTGAGGTATTGCTGATCTGGCGCCAGGTTTCACCGAGTGGCTCGAGACCCTTTTCATCAACCAGGACCTGAGTGATGGCATTGAGCCATTCATAACCGGTGGTGCCGTGCACGCCGGCAAAGGGCACCAGCTTCTCGTGCTCACCGAGAATCTTCTCGACCACCACGTAAAACGGCTTTTCCTTGTCCTGCTTGCCTTGCGCCTCGCGGATCAGGCGGCGAAGGCGCTGGAAGTATTGCGAGGGGTCGCGCAACCCATCGATATGGTCCAGTCGCAACCCTTGCAGCTTGCCTTCAGAAATCAGCCGCTTCACCTGAATGTGGATCGCCTCAAAGGTGCCGGCGTCTTCGACGCGTAGCCCCGCCAGCGTATTGACGTCGAAGAAGCGACGATAGTTGATCTCGCTGGACGCAAGACGCCATTGGCCGAGTTTGTAGTGCTGGCGCTCCAGCAGGAGATGCAATGTCTGGATCTGTGCCGGACGGTCAGGCGCAGCGCGATAGGCGTCGAGACCGCGCATGATGACATCAGCAGCGCCGTCGATGGCAGCCAGCTCGCGCTTGAAGGCCGGCGCCTCGGAGCGGTTGGGATGGCGCAGGCCTTTGTGCTTGCTGGCAAGCGTCAGGATCGCGCGACCCGGGACGGTGTCGCCGGCCTCGGCTTCCTTGACGATAAGGCGCAGCATCTCGCTATAGCGTTCCGGCGCGATCGGCAGGCGGTGCTCGTAGTACCATGCGGAAAAGCAGCCTTCGGCAGCGTCGTAACACAGCTCGATCTCGCCGTTTTCGAGCGCTTGACCATAGCTCGAGCCGATGATGGGCAGCAGCAATCCGCCACGGCCGCGGTAAGGCAGCAACTCCCAGTCGATGTCGAAGGATACTGCGTGCGGCGACGCCTGGCCCCATTCGAGAACATCCAGCCACCAGGGATTATCGGCAAAATGCACGCCGACATGATTGGGCACGAAGTCGAGGATCAGGCCGAGATCGTTGGTCTTGAGCGCTGCGCTCATGCGCTCGAAACCGTCGTCACCGCCCAATTCGGGATTGAGCTTGGTGTGATCGACGATGTCATAGCCATGGGTCGAGCCCGCGCGCGCCTTGGTAAAAGGCGAGGCATAGACGTGACTGATCCCGAGAGCTTTGAGATAGGGCGCGATCAGGGCGGCGGCGTCGAAGTCGAAATCTTTGGTGAGCTGGAGGCGATAGGTCGCGGTCGGAATGGCCGGCGGCATTTACTTGTCTCCAATCCACCACTGTATCGCCCAAGGTGCGAGCGTGTCGGCTTGCCGGCCCCAGATCAGCGTGCCGCTGACTGCGATCGCCGAAACAGATTTGTCGGATAGATTGGCAAGCAAAGTCAGTTTCCGTTCATCGGCCATGGTCCAGTCCGCGACGACGAGGCCGTTCGTATTCGTGACGCTGCCAAAGCGGGCGCCGACATTGCGCGGTGCGATGTGTTGCTTCCGCATGCGCAGGAGATCGCGCACCATGGCCCAGCGCCGCCGCCCGGCGCCATCGCGCATCTCCCAGTCAATCTTCGCGCTGTCGAACGTGGCGCGATCGAGTGGATCTGGAATGTCATCGCCATATTTTTCATAGGCGCTGGAGAATTCCTTGCGGCGGCCGGCGCGCACGGCATCGGCGAGATCGCCGTGGAAATCGCAAAAGAACGGGAAGGGTGCCTGCGATCCCCATTCCTCGCCCTGAAACAGCATCGGCACCATCGGGGCAAGAAGTGTGATCGCCAGCGCCGCCTCGATCGCGGTCGGATCAGCGAGGGCTTCGAGCCGATCGCCCAGCGCGCGGTTGCCGATCTGATCATGGTTCTGCAGAAAATTGACAAAGGCGACAGGCGGCAACATGCCGCTCGGCTCGCCGCGTGTCTCGCCGCCGCGATGGCTGGACGGGTGGCCTTGATAGGCAAATCCGGATCCGAGCGCCTGCACGACGTGTTCGAGGGGATTGGGGGCGTAGTCGCTGTAATAGCCCTTGTCCTCGCCTGTCAGCAGCACATGCCACGCATGATGATAATCATCGTTCCACTGCGCGCGATATTGCCCGCGCGGTGGATTGGTCGCCGGATCAAGCAGAGTGGCGCGGTTATCGTCGTTCTCGAGAACAAGATGAATCTGGCGTCCTGTCTCGGCCGCGAGCTTGCCGACCTCACGGCTGAGTTCATGCAGCATGGGAATTTCGCCGGGTTCGACGATCGCATGAACGGCATCAAGTCGAAGGCCGTCGATGCGATAATCACGCAACCACATCAGCGCACAATCGATGGCATAGGCGCGGACCTGTGGGACACGATAATCGATCGCCGAACCCCAAGGGGTCTCAGCGTCCACGAAGAAGTTGGGCGCATAGAGGCTGAGATAATTTCCTTCCGGGCCGAAGTGATTATACACAACATCGACGAACACGCTGAGACCGCGCAGATGCGCTTCATCGACGAGCATCTTCAAATCTTCGGGGCGGCCGTAGACGTGGTCCGGCGCATACCACAACACGCCGTCATAGCCCCAGTTGCGATCGCCCGGAAAATCCGCCAGCGGCATCAACTCAAGCGCGGTTATTCCGGTTTTGACGAGGTGATCGAGCCTGTCGATCATGGCGCGATAGCTGCCCTGCGCCGTGAAGGTGCCGACATGTGTTTCCAGCAGGACGGTTTCATCCCACGGGCGCCCGCGCCAATCGACTGCGCGCCACTGATAGCCGGCGTGATCGATCACCTCGCTCGGGCCGCTGATATCCTGCGGCTGGAACGACGAGCCGGGATCGGGAACTTCCGTTTCGCCATCGATGCGAAAGCGATAAGTCGCTCCCGCCTTGACGTCCGGAACATCGGCAACATACCAACCATCGCCGTCCGGGGTCATCGGATAGGCTTTGTCCAGCATCACATCGACGCGGCCGGCCGCCGGCGCCCACATGCGAAACGACGTGCCCTTGTCGGTCAGTCTTGGTCCGAAGCTGCGGCTCGTCATGCTGGTGTTCCCGCGAATGCGAGGACCGAGCGTGGTGGCGCATCCACGTCGGCGCCGGGGGGCAGGATCGCGATGGACAATTTGTCGTCGGCAGTGTTCAGCACTTGGCGCCAGCTCTTGTATTCGGTGAGTTTCGGAAGCTTGAACGGGATGCCTTCCGGCGCCGCGTTCAGGACGATGAACAACGGATTGCCGTCTGTTTCGTTCGAGCTCAGCACGTAAGAAAGAAAGCGTCCGTCGGGAAACGCCCAATCCTGTTCGGTCATCTCGTCCGCCGATGGCGTGAGCCAGAGCACGCCGTAGGTCCCATCGACGCGGCGGCCATCCAGCCAATTCTGCGAGGTGATCTGCGGAAAGCGCTGGCGCAGCGAGATCATGTAACCGATGAAGTCGGTATGGTCGTCGTCCTTGTGGCCGAGATTGTCCCAGCTCACCCAGCCGATCTCGTTGTCCTGGCAATAGGCGTTGTTGTTGCCGCCCTGGGTGTTGCCCACCTCGTCGCCGGCCAGCAGCAACGGCACGCCGCGCGCCAGGAAGAGACAGGCGAGCTGGTTCTTGCGCAATTGCCGTCTCAGCGCATTGATAGCCGGATCGTCCGACGGCCCTTCGACCCCAAAATTATTGCTGTGATTGTCACTGGAGCCGTCGCGATTGTCTTCGCCGTTGGCCTCGTTGTGCTTCTCGTTATAGGCAAACAGGTCCGCGAGCGGAAAACCGTCATGCACGGTGACATGGTTGATGCCGGCCCGCGGCTTGCGGCCATCGTGATTGAAGACGTCGGACGAGCCCGTCATGCGGCCCGACACTTCGCCGATCAGCGAGCCTTCGCCGGCCCAGTAGCGGCGCATGGCGCTGCGATATTTGTCGTTCCATTCCGACCACTGTGAGGGATAGGCGCCGACCTGATAGCCGCCCATGCCGAGATCCCACGGCTCAGCGATCATCTTCACGGTGGACAAGACGGGATCCTGGCGGATCGCGGTCAGGAAGCCGCTGTTGCGATCGAATCCATTCGGCCCGCGCGCGAGTTCGGTGGCGAGATCGAACCGGAAGCCATCGACGTGACAGACCTCGACCCAGTAACGCAGCGAGTCCATGACCATCTGCAGCACGCGGGGATGCGTGAGGTTCAGCGACGAGCCACAGCCCGTGAAGTCGTCATAGTAGCGCTGATTGTCCGGCATCAGCCAGTAGTAGGAGGCGTTGTCGATGCCGCGGAAGCTCAGCGTCGGGCCGAGATGGTTGCCTTCGGCCGTGTGGTTGTAGACGACATCGAGGATCACCTCGATGCCGGCATCATGCAGCCGGGCCACGGTGGTCCGGAACGCATCGAGCGGATTGTCCGGGCCAAAACGCGCCTCGGGCGCAAAGAAGCCGAGCGTGTTGTAGCCCCAGTAATTGAACAGTTTCATCTCGACCAGACGACGGTCGTCGACGAACGCATGGACCGGAAGCAGCTCGATGGAAGTAACTCCGAGGCGCTTGAGGTGATCGATCATCGCCGGCGCTGCAAGCCCGCGATAGGTGCCGCGCATGCCGGCGGGGACATCCTTCCGGCCCATGGTGAGGCCCTTGACGTGAGCCTCGTAGAAGATCGTGTCTTCCCACGCGATGTTTGGCGGCGCCTCGCGGCGGCCCCAGTTGAAAGTCTCGTCGACGACCACGGCTTTCGGCATGCCGCGGGCATTGTCGCGACGGTCGAAGGACAGGTCTTCCCGCGTCGAGCCCGTGCGATAGCCGAAATGCGCATCGCTCCAGACCAGGCGACCGGCGAGCTTTTTGGCATAAGGATCCAGCAGCAGCTTATGCGCATTGAAGCGATGGCCGTGCTCGGGCTCATAGGGCCCATGAACGCGATAGCCATAGAGCTGGCCCGGCGATACGTCATTGAGATAGCCGTGAAAGACGTGCTCGTTATACTCCGGCAGCTCGATGCGTTCGAGTTCGCGGCGCCCCTGGCCGTCGAACAGGCATAGCTCGACCTTCTTGGCATGCGCCGAAAACAAGGCAAAGTTGGTCCCCCGTCCGTCCCAGCTGGCACCGAGGCGGACAGGCGTTCCGGCAGACAAGCGCATCGATCAGGCTTCCGGTACGAGGAAGATCGCAGCGAGCGGCGGCAATGTCAGGCTGAGTTCTGGCACCAGTCCAGACGTGGTGACCTCACCGGAATTGCCGACATTGCTTCCGCCATAATGGGCGGCATCGGAGTTCAATACTTCACGCCACTTGCCGGGGAACGGCACGCGTACGCGATAATCACGATACACGTTGGGTGAAAAATTGACCACCACGAGGCACTGCGCGCGCGGGCTGTTGCCCTTGCGCAGCCAGGCGAACACGTTGTTACCCGCGTCGTCGGTCACCATCCACTCGAATCCGGCGCCGTCGCAATCCAGCTCATGCAGAGCAGGCGTATCGCGATACAGCGTGTTGAGGTCGCGGATCAGCGACTGGATGCCGGCATGGCTGGGCTGTTCGAGCAGGTGCCAGTCCAGCGAATGGTCGTGATTCCACTCGCGCTCCTGGGCAAACTCGCAGCCCATGAACATCAGCTTCTTGCCGGGGTGGCCGAACATGAACGCGTAATAGGCGCGCAGATTGGCGAAGCGTTGCCATTCATCACCCGGCATGCGGCCAAGCAACGAGCGTTTGCCGTGCACCACTTCGTCATGCGAGAGCGGCAGGATGAAGTTTTCCGAGAAAGCGTATTGCAGCCCGAACAGAATGTCGTTGTGCTGATACTTGCGGTAGACGGGATCCTTGCTGATGTAGTTCAGCGTGTCATGCATCCATCCCATGTTCCACTTGTAGCCGAAGCCGAGTCCACCGAATTCGACCGGACGCGAAACCTGCGGCCATGACGTCGATTCCTCGGCGGCAGAGGTCGCATTCGGGAATTTGGCGAACAGCTCGGTGTTGAAGCGGCGCAGAAACTCGATGGCCTCGATGTTTTCACGGCCGCCGAATTTGTTGGGAATCCACGCACCCTCGGCGCGGCTGTAGTCGAGATACAGCATCGACGCCACCGCATCGACACGCAGCCCGTCGATATTGTAGCGGTCCATCCAGAAAAGCGCATTCGACACCAGGAAGTTGACGACTTCGGTGCGGCCGTAATTGTAGATCAACGTGCCCCAATCCATATGCCGGCCCTGTAGCGGGTTGGCATGTTCATACAGCGCGGTGCCGTCAAACTGACCGAGGCCGTGTGGATCGTCGGGGAAGTGGCCGGGCACCCAATCGAGCAGGACAGCCAGCCCTTCAGCATGGCAGGCATCGATCAGCGCGGCGAAATCTGCCGGAGAGCCGAAGCGGCTGGTGGGCGCATACATGCCGGTCGGCTGATAGCCCCAGGAGCCATCGAACGGATGCTCGTTGATGGGCAGGAACTCCACATGCGTGAAGCCGAGATCGCGGACATATTGCGGAAGCGTTTCGGCAAGGTCGCGATAGCTCAGCCACTCGTTGCTGCCC
>SDZE01000189.1 GCA_004173095.1 Bradyrhizobiaceae bacterium | reverse complement strand
TGGCGCGACGAACTCAACGAAGGCAAGATCTTCCTCCGCGACATCATCGATCTCGAAGCCACCTATGCCGGCCCTGAAGGCAAGGGCGGCGTCAATCCTGCGATGATCGCCGGCCCCACGGGCGACGGCGAAGGCAGCGACGGCGAGAGCGCCGTGGCCGCGCCGCCCTCGGCGCCGGCGCAGCCGGGCGCAGCCCCTGCCGGTGAAGGCGCGTCGGAAGGCGCCGCCGACGGCGACATGGACGACGACGAATTCGAAAACCAGATGTCGCTGGCCGCCATCGAGGCAGAGCTGAAGCCGAAGGTGGTCGAGACCTTCGACAAGATTGCCTCCGAATACAAGAAGCTGCGCAAGCTGCAGGAACAGGACATCGCGAACCAGCTCGAGAGCTCGTCGCAGGGTCCGTCGCTGTCGCCGTCGCAGGAGCGCAAATACAAGAAGCTGAAGGACGAGATCGTCGTCGAGGTGAAGTCGCTGCGCCTCAACCAGGCGCGTATCGATTCGCTGGTCGAGCAGCTCTACGACATCAACAAGCGCCTCGTCTCGTTCGAGGGCCGCCTGATGCGTCTCGGCGACAGCCACGGCGTCGGCCGCGAAGATTTTCTGCGCAACTATCAAGGTTCAGAACTGGACCCGCGCTGGCTCAACCGCGTCTCGAAGCTGTCGGCCAAGGGCTGGAAGAACTTCGTCGCCATCGAGAAGGACCGCATCAAGGAGCTGCGCGGCGAGATCCAGCAGCTTGCGGCCCTGACCGGCCTCGAGATCGGCGAATTCCGCAAGATCGTGCACGGCGTGCAGAAGGGCGAGCGCGAAGCCCGTCAGGCCAAGAAGGAGATGGTGGAAGCCAATCTCCGTCTCGTCATCTCGATCGCCAAGAAATACACCAATCGCGGCCTGCAGTTCCTCGACCTCATTCAGGAAGGCAATATCGGCCTGATGAAGGCGGTCGATAAGTTCGAATATCGTCGCGGCTACAAGTTCTCGACCTATGCGACCTGGTGGATCCGGCAGGCGATCACGCGTTCGATCGCCGACCAGGCCCGCACCATCCGCATCCCCGTGCACATGATCGAGACCATCAACAAGATCGTGCGCACCTCGCGCCAGATGCTGAACGAGATCGGCCGCGAGCCGACCCCGGAAGAGCTCGCCGAAAAGCTCGGCATGCCGCTGGAGAAGGTGCGTAAAGTTCTCAAGATCGCCAAGGAGCCGCTGTCGCTCGAAACCCCGGTGGGTGACGAGGAAGACTCGCATCTCGGCGACTTCATCGAGGACAAGAATGCGGTGCTGCCGATCGACGCCGCGATCCAGTCGAACCTGCGCGAGACCACCACGCGCGTGCTGGCCTCGCTCACTCCGCGCGAAGAGCGCGTGCTGCGCATGCGGTTCGGCATCGGCATGAACACCGACCACACGCTGGAAGAAGTCGGCCAGCAGTTCTCGGTGACCCGCGAGCGTATCCGCCAGATCGAAGCCAAGGCGCTGCGCAAGCTGAAGCACCCGAGCCGTTCCCGCAAGCTGCGGTCGTTCCTGGATAACTAACCGTCGATCGTAGGGTGGGCAAAGCGCAGCGTGCCCACCATTCTTTCTGCGACGATGACGAGACGGCAGCGGTGGGCACGCTCCGCTTTGCCCACCCTCCAGGTCCCCCATGCCCGGCCTCGCGCCGGGCATTGTCGTCTCGGCCGATTGCGCGAAATTCCACTCTCCGGTGCCCCCGGCCGGAACCCGGCAGCCTCATCGCCGTTGCAAGAGATCACCCGTCGCCCCGTGGAACCTTTCCGCGCGTCCGGTGTTATCCCCGCATGACAGATCAAGCTGAACAATCAGTCCCGCACAAGCTCACCCCCATTGAGCGAGCTGAACGTAACCTGATGCGTCAGAAGGACGCTGAAAAAGCCATGGTGGAGCACGAGAAGACGCAAACCGCGCTCTATTCCAACATGGAGCGCCTGCGCGCCGAGCGCCT
>SDZE01000453.1 GCA_004173095.1 Bradyrhizobiaceae bacterium | reverse complement strand
GTCGAACTGATCCGCTTCGCGCTCTACGAGAAGATCAACTGGCTCTCGCTGATGGTGGTCGCCGGGTGCGCGGCGGTCTTCACGCTGGGAGCCGTGATGGCCTATGATCCCGGCCGCGGCTTCGCGCGGCGGATGCCTGCCGGAGGCGAGACATGATCAAATCGCTGATCACCATGGCCATCCTGCTGCACGCCGCGACCGTGACGGCACACGCGGCGGATCCGCGCTATCCCGATTGGCCCTGCGTGCAAGCCAAAGTGCCTGAAATCTCCATACCCGCCGTCTGGGCTGGCCCCGCCATCGACGATGTCGCCAGCACCTGGAAAGACGATGCGGACGTCGTCGCGCTGGTCGAGCGACTGGCTTCGCGTCGCATTCCACTTGCGCAAGCGCAAGAGGCGGTGACCGACTTCCTCGCCCGATCGCGCGACAAGACGAAATCCGGGAAGCTGATCTTCGCAGGCCTGTTCGACAGTCTCAACGCGCAGCGCTCCGCCGTGCTCAACGGGCTGGAGCGCGTGATGCGCAAACAACGCGAAGCGGTGGACAAGATCCGCACCGATACGACAGCGCTGCAAGCCGCGCAGGGCGCCACATCGCCCGACCAGACAAAGATCGACGAACTGAACAACCAGTTGCTCTGGGAAGCACGCATTTTCGACGACCGCCGCCGCGTCGTCACCTTCGTCTGCGAGGTGCCGACAATCATCGATCAGCGATTGTTTGCGCTCAGCCGAACGATCCAGCAGGAGATGGAATAGTTATCTATTCCGGCGACAAGCGCGGCATCGGCTGCGCATCGACGAGAGGGAGCCCCGCCTGCTCCCAGCCATCCGTACCTTCGGGAAACCAGGCGACATTGCGATAGCCATCGTCCACAGCCCGCTTCGCCGCGTTCCACGACATCCAGCAATCGGCCTGGCAATAAAACACCAGCAACGCATCGCGATCACCTCGCGATGCCTGCTTGAGACCATCGCGGAAATACGTTTCCGTGGCTGCAGCCAGTTTCCCGTAGCCGGTATCGACCAGCCACAGGCTGCCGGGGATGTTGTGGCGCGGCCGGTCTCGCCAGATCGTATCCGGCGGCAGATTGGGCGGTTTCGGTGGACGCGGCATGACATCGATGAACACGCCGCGTTTCTCGCGCCAGAGCATCTGCGCATCTGCCGTCGTCACGACGCGGGCACCGCGCAATGTCTGCGGCACGGGCGCACGATAGTCTCCGGTGCGATAGAGATCCGGTTCGAAGACGGCGTCCTGCGCGTGGATCGCCGTGCTTGCGATCATCATCGACGCCGTCAGCGCCGCCGCACACAAATTCCCGCGCAGCTTTCTGCGCGGGGTCACCGCGATTTCGCCGCTGTGTCCAAGCCGATCGGACGATTGCCCTCGTCGAGCAGCGGCACGCCGAAATCGAGCAGAACTTTGTCGATTGCCGGCTGGTTCTCCTGAATCAGGCGGTTCAGCAGGCGCTTCCAGTTCTGATCTGCCGACCGCACGCCCATGCCGATCCGATAGACCAGCCGCGGTCCCATGGTCTCCTTGACGAGCGGCGTGACGTGCAGCGGCGGCTCGGCGGATTTGGCATAGAAGCCGGCCATCGGGCCCCACAACACGGCGGCATCGGTGTCTCCCGCGGCGAGATCCTTGATCATGGTACTTGCCGATGAATCGATGCGCGTGTCGATCATCAACGGATAGGGCCTCGCTTTCGCCATCAGCCCGGCGACCGCCATATTGGTGGCCGGCGGCGTTCCCGCGACGATTCCGATGCGCTTGTCCTTGAGCCTGGAATCTTCCAGCGTGGCGACGTCTTCCAAACCCGAGCCGTTTCTCGTCACCAGTGCATAGGATGTCCGATAGTACGGATTCGTGCCTTGCGCGACGTCGTCACCTTGCGGGAATCCCATGATGACATCGCAGCGATGTGCACCGAGCGTCATGCGCACGAAACCCGTCGCCTGCGGGAAG
>SDZE01000418.1 GCA_004173095.1 Bradyrhizobiaceae bacterium | reverse complement strand
CAATGCCATCAACCGTCTGCTGATTGCCTATATCGACGACGCCAGGGCCGCGGACAATCAGGACGCCCTGAGCCAACTGGACGCCGCCAGCGAGCGTCGCCGCGAGGACGACAGCTAGGGCGCAGTCGTTGCGCCGACATACCCGCGCCGGTTCGCTTGGCGATTGCGTCCTACGCCAGCGTGTTCTTGTATTGAACGCCATCCTTCATGATGACGAGCAGGTTCTTCTCGGGATCTTCGATTAGCTTAATGTTCGCGATCGGGTCGCCGTCCATCAGCAAGAGATCAGCCAGCGCGCCTTCCTGCACCACGCCGAGTTTGCCGGCGTAAGGACTGCGCAATCCCGACATTCCAAGCAATTCGGCATTGACCGATGTCGCCATCTTGAGAATGTCGATCGGCGGATACCAGCGGGTCAACTTCGTCAGTTGCGCGCCTTGGCGAGACGCGACTTTGGCATCGAACAACGTATCCGTGCCCCATGCGGTTTTCAGCTTGTACTGTTTCGCCAACTTGTACGCGTTGTCGGTGCCCGCGAACATCTGCAATTGCTTCTTGCGATTGGGGGTGCCCGCTGCGAACGGTGTCGCGTCCTCATCGTCAAGGAACGGCTGCAGGCTCCACCAAGCTTCCTTCTCGGCCATCAGGGCGACCGTCGGCTCATCGAGCAACTGGCCGTGCTCGATACATTTCACACCTGCCTCGATCGCTTGCCGCACGGCCTTCGGGGTGTAGGCGTGAACCGCCACATATGTCCCCCAATTCTCTGCTGCCTCGACGGCAGCATGAAGCTCGGGCGTCGTGTATTGAGTCACGTCGAGTGGATCGTAGGATGATGAAACACCGCCACCGGCCATCAGCTTGATCTGGGTAGCGCCAAGCGCAAGTAGCTCCCGGGTGCGCTTGCGCACCGTGTCGGGATCATCGGCGATGGCCGCGCCACCGACACGCTCGCTGTTCGTGTAGTCGCCGGGGCGCGCGGGAAAATCTGTCGGGAGCCTGAAGTCGCCATGCCCGCCCGTCTGCGAGATCATGGCGCCTGAGGGCCAGATGCGCGGCCCGGGCACCAGGCCGGCGTCGATGCCGCGCTTCAACCCGAACGCAGGTCCGCCCATGTCGCGGATGGTCGTAAAGCCGCGCAGCAACGTGTCATTGGCGGCCCTGACAGCCGCGACATTCACGAAGCCGACGTCGGATGTGAGCACGGCCAATTGCGGCAGCGATGCAAACATGATGTGCGTGTGTGCGTCGATGAGGCCGGGGGTCAGCGTGCGGCCACCGCATTGTATCCGCTTGAGCGCCATGTCGGCCGGCGCGGCGATTGGTGCGGTAGAGATGGTCTTGATGATGTTGCCGATGACAAGAACGTTCGATGGCGGGGAAAGTTTGTCAGCGACGCCATCGAAGATGCGGACGTTCTCGAACATCGTGCCCTGCGGCTGTCCGCCTTGCGCGGCAACTGGTGTCGTTGCGCTGGACATGCCGAGACCGGCGGCCGCGACGGCACCGATGAAGAAGCTCCGGCGCGAGAGCTGCGCATTGGCCCTTTCGGACAACATCAGCAGATGCGGGTCACAGCAGCGGCAGTTCACGCCGCCCGTGAGGTGCTCGTACTTCTTGCCAACCCTCATAAGCATCGGTGCCTCCTCGGCCTTACAGCAGGATTGCGCTACCTTTGATTGCGAATATGGGCAAATGTATCCTGACGCAGGCTATCCCGTCGCCGATAAGCTCCGCAAGCAATGACTGATGCTGTGAGGCAGGAAGCTTCCCTGTGACGTCACTGTCCCGTCGGGATGTTTGGTCTGCTCCTCGGCGGCGCCTGTGACATGAGATGTCCGATCGCGCGTTATCAAATTGGGCTACGGGGTCGTTCGACGTCGATATCCATCGTCAGACGCCATAGCACGCAGGCGCACCAAGATCTGCGCGGATCGCCAACCGATTGTTACTGCAAGGAAATGATGGTGCTGCCAGACAGGATTGAACTGT
>SDZE01000024.1 GCA_004173095.1 Bradyrhizobiaceae bacterium | reverse complement strand
GAGTTTCTCAAGGGCTACAATGTCGTCGCTTTCGCAGCGGGAAACACCGGCTGCCAGATGGGCGGCTGGTTTCGCAAGGAGCTGAAGGATCCGGCCGATCTGGCGGGCGTCAAGATGCGGATCGGCGGCTTTGCCGGCCGCGTCCTCACCAAGCTCGGCGTGGTGCCGCAGCAGGTTGCGGCGGGCGACATCTATCCGTCGCTCGAAAAGGGCACCATCGACGCGGCCGAGTGGGTTGGTCCCTATGACGACGAGAAACTCGGCTTCCAGAAGGTCGCGAAGTACTACTACTATCCCGGCTTCTGGGAGGGCGGACCGACGCTGCACAATCTCGTCAACATCGCCAAATGGGAGCAACTGCCGGCGAGCTACAAGTCGATCATCCGCACCGCGTCGTCGCTGGCGAACGAAACCATGCAGGCGCGCTACGATGCGTATAATCCGCCGGCCCTGAAACGTCTGGTGGCGGGCGGCACGCAGCTGCGCGCGTTTCCGCCGACGATCATGGATGCGTCGCTGAAAGCCGCGAACGAGGTCTATGCCGAAACCTCGGCCTCCAACCCGGCCTTCAAGAAAATCTACGACAGCATGGTGGCGTTTCGCGGCGACCAGTACACTTGGTGGCAGGTCGCCGAGCATAGCTTCGACACCTTCATGATCCGGTCCCGCACGCGCGCCTGATCGGCAGCTTCGAGAAGGAAGAGGCCCGGCTGTGAAGAAGGCCGGGCTTCTCCGCGATGCGATGTGGGACGAGGGCAAGGCGACCCTTAGGGAATGGCGTTCCAGGGGTTCAAAAGCTTGACGCCGGTCGGTTCAAAATCCGTGATATCGCGAGTCACGATGATCATGTCGTGGACCAACCCCGTCGCGGCAATGAGCGAGTCGTTCAATGGTCGCGAATGTGGAACGTGCAGCGCTGCGCAGCGGATCGCTATCTCCGCGGTGACCGGCAAAAAGCGGTCGGAAAATTGCGTGAGCAGGTCCTGTTGCACCCATTCGCGTAAGATTTTCCCCTGAAGTGGGTCGCGTCGCTCAAGCCTCAGCACGCCAAGCTCGATTTTCATCAGCGTGATAGCTGATAGATAGAAAGAGCTTTCCGATTGGGCGGAAATCCACGCAATGACATTAGCGTCGGCTTTGCGATCTCCAAACTTGCGGAGTTCAGAAACGACATTGGTGTCGAGCAGGAACACTATGGAAAATCGGACGAGCCAGGACGCTCATCAGGCCAGGTGAAATCGACGTCGATCTCCGACAACCCGGGTCGAGACAATGCCTCCGCCAGACTGCGCTGAGGTTTTGTGAGGCGTTGATATTCTTCGAAACTCAGCAACACATGCGCGGGCCTGCCGCGGTCAGTGATGAAGACCGGACCATCAGCCGTGGCTCTTTTGGCTCGGCTGGTATCCTGATTAAATTCGCGACTCGAAAAAGTGATGACGGCCATGTCGATACACTCTTGCACTGGCCTGTGATGTAGAAACGTTACTACATTTTACGCGGACGGGCAAGCAAGTGCTCGGCTTATGCTGATTGTACAAGTTGGGGAGAGACATGCCATGACCGAAGCCGAACTTGCCACCGCTGCAGAGGTTCTCGCTCATGCGCGCCGCAGCGGCACCCGGATCGAGGGGCTGGCGGTGACGCCAGCGTCGATCACGGAGGCTCACGCGATCCAGGATCGCGTTGCGGCGCTGGTCGGTGAACCGATCGGCGGGTTCAAGGCCAGTGCTCCGCCCGGCGGCGAGCCGACCCGCGGCCTGATCGAGGCCCGCATGATCCGCCCGAGCCCGGCGCGGATGGCAGTGGCCGAGGTGCCGCATTGTGGCGTCGAAGGCGAGGTGGCGTTTCGCTTCACGCGCGATCTGGCGGCCCGGGCGGCGCCCTACACGCGCGACGAGGTCGCCGCTGCCGTCGCCGTACTGCCGGTGATCGAAGTCGTCTCCAGCCGTTTCCGCGATCCGCTCGCCCGGCCGAAGCTCGAACAGCTCGCGGATTGCGGCAT
>SDZE01000251.1 GCA_004173095.1 Bradyrhizobiaceae bacterium | reverse complement strand
ACGAGTAGAGCCCAAGGTGTGCGCGAAAACGCGCGTGCCGGGCGGGTCGGTCGTGTCACAGCGGAATCCCCAAATGCGCGGTCACCATACAAAGAATGTTGCGCGGTGGCGAGAGGTTGACTTGTTGACCTCTCCCCGCCGGGGAGAGGTCGGATTGCGAAGCAAGCCGGGTGAGGGGCGGCTAAACTCCGTAAGAGCCCCTCACCCGCGCGCAAGAGCGCGCGACTTCTCCCCAGCGGGGAGAGGTGAGAAAAGAACTCAGCGCGATTTCTTGTCTTTTTCCAGACGCTTGAGCCAGGCTTTGGCTTGCGCGGTCACGTTTTTCGGCGCGGTGCCGCCATAGCTCACGCGGCTCTTGACCGAGGATTCCACCGACAGCACCTTCATGACCTCGACGGTGATCTTCGGTTCCACCGCCTGCATTTCGCTGAGATCGAGCTCATGCAGCGCCACGCCCTTCTTGGTCGCGATACTGACGATACGGCCGGTGACGTGATGGGCCTCGCGGAACGGCATTTTCAACGTGCGGACCAGCCAGTCGGCGAGATCGGTGGCGGTGGCATAGCCCTCGCCGGCCGCCGCCTTCATGGCGGCTTCGTTTGGCACCAGATCGCGGACCATGCCGGCCATGGCGCGGATCGACAGCGACAGCGCCGTATAGGCCTCCATGGCGCCGGCTTTGTCTTCCTGCATGTCCTTCTGATAGGCCAATGGCAGACCCTTCATGACGATCAAGAGGCCGGTGAGCGAGCCGATGACGCGGCCGGTCTTGGCGCGCACCAGTTCAGCCGCATCGGGATTGCGCTTTTGCGGCATGATCGAGGAGCCGGTGGTGAACTTGTCCGACAGGCGGACGAGGCCGACCAGCGGCGAGGTCCAGATCACGATCTCCTCGGCGAAGCGCGACAGATGCACGGCGGCGATCGACGCCGCCGACAGCGTCTCCAGCACGAAATCGCGGTCCGACACGGCATCCAGCGAATTGTTCATCGGGCGGTCGAAGCCGAGCGCCTTCGCCGTGGCATGGCGATCGATCGGGAACGAGGTGCCGGCCAGCGCGGCGGCGCCGAGCGGACTTTCGTTCAGCCGCTTGCGGGCATCGGCGAAGCGGCCACGGTCGCGCGCCACCATTTCCACATAAGCCATCAGATGATGGCCGAACGTCACCGGCTGCGCGGTCTGCAGATGGGTGAAGCCGGGCATCACGGTGCCGGCATGGTCGAGCGCGCGCTCCACCAGCGCCTGCTGCAGCGCTGCGAAGGCGTCGTCGAGTTCGTCGATGGTGTCGCGCACGAACAGCCGGAAATCGGTCGCCACCTGGTCGTTGCGCGACCGGGCCGTATGCAGGCGCCCGGAGGCGGAGCCGATCAATTCGCCGAGCCGGCTCTCGACATTCATGTGAATGTCTTCGAGCGCGCGTTTGAAGCTGAATTTCCCGCTGCTGATCTCTGACAGGATCGTGTCTAGACCTGCCGCGATTTCTTTCGCATCCTTGGCGGTGATGATGCCCTGTGCGGCAAGCATCGCGGCGTGGGCCTTGGAAGCGGTGATGTCCTGGGCATACAAAGCGCGATCGACGTCGATGGAGACGTTGATTTCCTCCATGATCGCGTCGGGGCTGTCATCGAACAATCCGCCCCACATCTTGTTGCTGTTGGACGTTTTGTTGCTGGACGCCTTGCTACCGGACGTCTTGCTCGTGGACGCCTTGCTCGTGGACTTGCCGCCCTTGCCTGAAGCCATGAATAATCACTCATCCTGTTGCGGGCCGGTCCATAAGGACTGGCGGATCGCGCGCGATCTGCCGCATGTCATTTGCGCCCCTGCATAGCCATAACCGAGACCGAATGACAGACCCCAAGCTTGATCCGACGCCTGCTGCCAAGCCTGATCCGAAGGCTGATCCGTCCGCGCCCCGCCCCGGCAAACGCCGCGTTCTCGTGCTCGGCGCGGTGCTCGTCGGCGTGGTGATCGGTTACGCCGCGGTGGCCCGCATGGACGGGCCGTGGCGCGGTCAATCGGGCGATCCGACCTGTGCCCCGGCCGTGGAGACCGCCAAGCGGCTGGAGCCGCTGGTGCGCGGCGAGGTGGCCGGGCTGACGGTCGCCAAGACCCCGCTCAAGCTGCCTGATCTCGAATTCAAGGATGCCGAGGGGCAGCCGACCAAGCTCTCGAACTGGCGAGGCCGCACCGTGCTGCTGAACCTGTGGGCCACCTGGTGCGTGCCCTGTCGCAAGGAGATGCCGGCGCTGAACGAACTCGAGCAGAAGCTGGGCGGCGCTGATTTCCAGGTCGTGGCGATCAATATCGACACCCGCGATGCCGAGAAACCAAAGGCATTCCTGAAAGACGGCAACCTGACCCGGCTGGATTATTTCACCGACGCTTCGGCCAAAGTATTTCAGGAGTTGAAGGGCGTCGGCCGCGCGCTGGGCATGCCGACCTCGGTCCTGATCGATGGCAAAGGTTGCGAAATCGCCACCATCGCCGGCCCCGCCGAATGGGCCAGCGAAGACGCCATCAAACTGATCAAGGCCGCCGTGACGCCGAAAGCGGCGGGTTACTGAGAGCGCCGCGGCACCGGGCGGTCTCTGTCAGGCCGTCACGTCCACACTGCCACCGACGCCGGCGCCGAGATTGGCTTGCGACGCCTGCTGGGCACCACCGAGCAGGGTCAGCACGGTGTTCTTTTCCATCTCGGCATTCGATTTAATGATCGACGTTGCGATCTGCTGCTGCGTGCCCGCCTGTTTCATGGCGAGCGCACTGGCGACCAGGGCCATATCCATCTGCAAAACTCCACACGTCAGGTGTCCCGTATAGCGACGCGGAGTTAATGAAGCTTGAGTCCAGTCGCACGCATTGTCGGCTCGCTCGCATGCGGTCAAAAAACACCTGTCGGGTCGTGACCGACCAACAGGCGCATCGCGCAGTATGTAAATTGATCACAGGGTCGACGGGCTTTCCGGCAGCTCGCTTATAAACCGCGCTCGGTATTCGCCGGGGCTGAGGCCGACCTTGCTGCGGAAGTGATGGCGCAGCGTATGAGCGCTGCCGAAGCCGACCGCCATTGCGATGGCCTCCATGGCCGCCTGGCCTTGGCACAGCAGCCGTTTCGCTTCGTTGACGCGCTCGGCGGCTAGCCAGTCGCCTGGCGTCTGTCCCGTCGCCTCGGTGAAACGTCGGAGAAACGTGCGCGTGCTCATGCGCGACTCCCTCGCCATGCGCGCGACGGTCCAACTGGCTGCGAGATCGGCGCGCATACGGTCCAGCAGCGGCGCGATCTCCAGCCCTTCGCGGATGGCCACCGGACGTTCGAGAAACTGCGCCTGGCCGCCGGTGCGATGCGCGGGCATCACGAGGCGCCTTGCGACAGAATTCGCCGCGGTCGGGCCAAAATCTTGCCGGACGATCTCGATCAGCAGATCGATGCCAGCGGCACTCCCCGCGGCCGTGTAAACGCGGTCATGCATGCGGTAGAGCGATGCGTCGTCGATGGCGATGTCGGGGTGGCGGCTCCGGAGCTTGTCGGCATAACGCCAATGCGTCGTTGCGGTGCCGCCCGACAGTAGGCCGGTCGCCGCCAGGACGAAGGCCCCCGAACAGAGCGAGGCGAGCCGCGCACCTCGGGCGTGGGCGGCACGCAACCGCTGGCGGAGATCCTCGGGCACGGGATGATCGACGCCCCGCCAGCCGGGCACGACGATGATATCGGCCTGTTCGATCATCTCCGGTCCGCAATCCGGCACGATGGAAAAGCCGCCATGTGCACGCAGCGGCCCGTCCTCGATGGCGCAGCTCGCGAACCGGTACCAGCCCGGCCCCAGCTCCGGCCGGGCCAGCCCGAAGATTTCGGCGGCCACCCCGAATTCAAACGTGCAGAGGCCGTCATAGAGGAGCGCAACGACTAGTGGTCCGGTGCGGTTTGGCATGATCTTTACGTACATTGTCATTCACGCCAATTGCAAGACAGGCATGGGGTCGCCGACGGTACAAATGCAAAAAGGAGAACGACATGACCACACCTGTCACCGCCATTCGGCCGGCCCCCAGCGCGCTTGCCGCCGCGCATTTCGCGGCCGAGTTCAGCTTCGAGACCGATTGCTGGGATGTCCATGACGCGCTCGGCAAGGGCGCTGATTTCGTGCTGCTCGACGTCCGCTCCCCCGCACTGTTCGCCAAGGGCCGTGTGCCGGGAGCAATCAACCTGCCTCACGGCAAGATCGTGCGCTCGAAGATGAGCGACTGGCCGGACGGGACGATTTTCGTGACCTATTGCGCCGGCCCGCATTGCAACGGCGCCGCCCGCGGTGCCCTGCGGCTCGCGGAGCTGGGTCTACCGGTGAAGATCATGGCCGGCGGGATCACGGGATGGGTGGATGAGGGATTCGCGCTGGCGACGGCGTGATGGCTCAGAACCAGCGACGTCGCTCGGTTCACCTCTCCCCGGTGGGGAGAGGTGAAGTGCGGCGAGGCCTTACCGGGTCGGCACCGGCTTGTCGCCGCGATAGTCGTAGAAGCCGCGCTGGGTCTTGCGTCCAAGCCAGCCGGCTTCGACATATTTCACCAGCAGCGGGCACGGACGATACTTCGAGTCCGCGAGTCCCTCGTGCAGCACCTGCATGATCGACAAGCACGTATCGAGGCCGATGAAATCGGCGAGTTCGAGCGGGCCCATCGGATGATGCGCGCCGAGCTTCATGGCCATGTCGATGGCTTCGACATTGCCGACGCCTTCATACAGCGTGTAGATCGCTTCATTGATCATCGGCAGCAGAATGCGATTGACGATGAAGGCCGGGAAGTCTTCCGAGACGGCGATCTGCTTGCCGAGCTTGCTGACAAACACTTTCGACGCTTCGAACGTCGCGTCATCGGTGGCGATGCCGCGGATCACCTCGACCAGCTCCATCACCGGAACCGGATTCATGAAGTGAATGCCGATGAATTTTTCCGGGCGGTCGGTGGATGCCGCAAGGCGGGTGATCGAGATCGAGGACGTATTGGAAGCAACGATGGTCTCAGGTTTCAACACTGCGCACAGATCATGGAAGATCTGACGCTTGATCTCTTCCTTTTCGACCGCAGATTCGATCACGAGATCGCAGCTCGACAATTCCTCGAGCGTATCCACCAGTGAGATCCGCTCGAGTGCGCCCTTCTTGGCGTCTTCGGTGATCAGCTTCTTGGAGACCTGACGCGTCAGGTTGCCGGTGATGGTGGCCATCGCGGACTTCAGGCGATCGGCAGAGAGGTCGTTCAGCACCACCTCGAAGCCGCCCAGCGCCGCCACATGCGCGATGCCGTTGCCCATCTGGCCCGAGCCGATCACGCCGACTTTCTTGATCATAACCGCCATCTTGTCTCAATCTCATGAACTGCCGCTGCGCAACGCGCCGCAGGAGAACCCATCATGCCATAAAAAACCGGCCGGAGTCAGGTGCTCCGGCCGATGTCGTTATTTTACGCGGCCGTGTTGCGATCTTACTGAGTGTCGCCGCCCGAGCTGATCGGGCGATCCAGTCAAAACCGCAGCTACGGCGTGGACTGGGCCACCCGGCCGAGCCGGGTGGCGACAGTTGGAGCACAATTCCGGCTTACTTGCCGAGCGCTTCGGTGAGTTCCGGCACCGCCTGATAGAGGTCGGCGACCAGGCCGTAATCCGCGACCTGGAAGATCGGCGCGTCTTCGTCCTTGTTGATCGCGACGATCACCTTGGAGTCCTTCATGCCGGCGAGATGCTGGATCGCGCCGGAAATGCCGATCGCAACGTAAAGCTCCGGAGCAACCACCTTGCCGGTCTGACCGACCTGCCAGTCGTTCGGCGCATAGCCGGCATCCACCGCGGCACGCGAGGCACCGACGCCAGCACCGAGCTTGTCGGCGAGCGGCTCGATATACTTGGTGAAGTTCTCGCGGCTCTGCATGGCACGACCGCCGGAGACGATGATCTTCGCCGAGGTCAGTTCCGGACGATCGCTCTTGGCCATGTCCTCGCTGACGAAGCTCGACAGACCCGGATTTTCGGCCGCTGCTGCGTCCTCGACCGAGGCGCTGCCGCCGTCGCCCGCTGCGCCGAAGGTCGAGGTGCGTACGGTGATGACCTTCTTGGCGTCCTTCGACTTGACGGTCTGGATGGCGTTGCCGGCATAGATCGGCCGCTCGAACGTGTCGGGCGCAATCACCTTGGTGATCTCGGAGATCTGCATGACGTCGAGCAAGGCGGCCACGCGCGGCAGCGTGTTCTTGGTCCGCGTCGTGGCGGCACCGATGATGACGTCGTAATTCGGCGCCAGCGACACGATCAGCGCAGCCAGCGGCTCGGCAAGATCATGGGCATAGGCTTCGTTATCGACCAACAGCACCTTGGTGACGCCGTTGAGCTTCGCGGCGGCTTCCGCAGCAGGCTTGGCGTTATGGCCGGCAACGAGGACATGCACATCACCACCGATTTCGGTGGCGGCGGTCAGCACCTTGTTGGTCGAGTCCTTCAGGGTGGCGTTGTCGTGATCGGCGAGAAGAAGAATAGCCATTAGATCACTCCCGCTTCAGTCTTGAGCTTCGATACCAGTTCGGCGACGTCCTTGACCTTGACGCCGGCCTTGCGGTCAGCCGGTTCCGAGGTCTTGACGATTTCGAGGCGCGGCGCGACATCGACGCCGAGCGTATCGGCGGTCTTTTCGTCAATCGGCTTCTTCTTCGCCTTCATGATGTTCGGCAACGACGCATAACGCGGCTCGTTGAGACGCAAATCCGTGGTGACGATGGCCGGTCCCTTGAGCTTGACGGTCTGCAGACCGCCATCGACTTCACGGGTGACGGTGACGTCGTCGCCTTCGACGACCACCTTGTTGGCGAAGGTCGCCTGACCCCAGCCGAGCAATGCAGCAAGCATCTGGCCGGTCTGGTTCGAGTCGTCGTCGATCGCCTGCTTGCCGAGAATGATCAGACCCGGCTTCTCTTCTTCGGCGATCTTCTTCAAGATCTTGGCGACGGCGAGCGGTTCGACGGTGCCTTCGACCTTCACCAGAATGCCGCGATCGGCGCCCATGGCGAGGCCGGTGCGCAGCGTCTCGGTGGCCTGTTGCGGCCCGATGGACACCACGACGACTTCGGTCGCCTTGCCGGCTTCCTTCAGACGCAGGGCTTCTTCGACGGCGATTTCGTCGAACGGATTCATCGACATCTTCACGTTGGCGAGTTCGACGCCCGATCCGTCGCTCTTGACGCGAACCTTGACGTTGTAATCGACCACCCGCTTGACCGGTACCAGAACCTTCATCGATCCTCTTTCGGTTGAATTTTAATCTTGTGCAGCTTTTTAAGGCTGGCTTGGGCGCGGAACCTAAAGCGCCCGCCAACCGGGGTCAACGCGCTAGAGCCGAAATCGAAAGGCTCTAGCCGCGGTATTTTTACCAGTTGTCTCAGGTCAAATCAGCGATTGGCCCCAGGCACCCAGAGGACGTCCCGCGCGCCATTGTCGTTCTGCGAACGCCCGGCCACGAACAGGAAATCCGACAGCCGGTTCATGTACTGAATGGCTGCATCCGATACCGGCTCCGCCGGATTGGCAGCGAGTTCCACCATGATCCGTTCCGCACGGCGACAGACCGTGCGCGCGACATGGAGATGGGCGGCGGCAGGCGTTCCACCCGGCAAAATAAACGAGGTCAGTTCGGACAGCGATGCATTCAGCGCATCGATGTCGCGTTCCAGTCGCTCGACCTGGCTTGCGAGCAGTCGCAACCGCTCCGCCTTGCCTTCCCGCTGCGGAACCGCGAGGTCGGCACCGAGATCGAACAGATCATTCTGGATCGCGCCGAGCATGCCATCGAGTTCCCGCGCATCGGCCAGATGCAGGCGGACCACGCCGATGGCGGCATTGGTCTCATCGACGGTGCCATAAGCGGAGACGCGCAGATCGTATTTCGGGCGCCGTTCGCCGCTGCCAAGCGCCGTGGTGCCGTCATCGCCGGTGCGGGTGTAGATCTTGTTGAGAACGACCATCGAACAAACTTCTCTAAAACTCAGGATCGATCAGGCGCAGCGATAGCCATTCTACCGCTCCACCGCATGTTCATCGTCCCATCACGAACAGCGTCGCCATGGTGATGGCGATGGCGACGAACTGCAACAGCACGCGCCAGCGCATCAGTTGCTGCGACCGGTTCGGCGAGCCGCCGCGCATCATGTTGAAAAGGCCGAGCAGCAACACCAGCGCCACGGCACCGAGTGCGATCGGAAGGATGAATGTCGACATGAATGAGCCCATGGGGTGCTACATATCATCGCGCATGAGGTGATGCCATCCCTGCCTGAGCCGTCATTGCGAGGAGCGAAGCGACGAAGCAATCCAGCCCCTGGACTTCTGGATTGCTTCGCCAAACGGCTCGCAATGACGACTGAGAACTATGCCTCTTGTTTGTACCGCTCCAGATTGCTCTGCAGCATCTTCAACACGTCGTCGCGCATCAGATCGCGGGTGCCACGGATCCAGGCCGCGGCGAGCGGCAGCCGGTTCATCTCCGACACTTTCAGGGGCACATAGCGGACACCGCGCGCCGCCATGCGCTGGGTCCAGCGCGGCACGATGGCGACGCCGATCTCGGCGGCGACGAGATTGACGATCGTCTGCTTCTCATCCGCGATCTGCACCACATTCGCATGCCGCCCGGCTGCGGCGAACAGCTTCATGGTCAGATCATGGCTATGCGGACGCGAGCGCCGCTCCGGCACGATCAGGGGTTCGTCGGCAATGTCCGCGATGGTGAGCCGCTTGCGCGCCGCCAGCGGATGCCGCTCCGACAGCGCGACCACCGCGGTCTCGTGAAACAGCGGCATGAAGTCGATGCGCTTGTCCGCACTCACCGGCGGCCGCACGAAAGCGAGATCGAGCCGGCCGGACAACAGCCGCGGCAACAGGCGGATGGTTTTGTCCTCGATCAGCTTCACGGTGACGTCGGGATGGTGGGTGCGCAGGTCATGCAGCAATGCCGTGGTCCGTGTCAGCAGCCGCGTGCCGAGATCGTCCTCGAGCAGCCGGATATGACGTCCCAGCGCCGACGGCATCATGTCGAGCCGCTGCGCCGCGCGGCCGAAATGCAATTCGTCGGCCGCGGTCATGAAGCAACGGAGTTGGTGCAGATCCATCGAGGCTCGCGAACTGTGGATTTGTAGGGTGGGCAAAGCGCAGCGTGCCCACCAACCTGTGCCCACCGCAGTCGTCCATGGTGGGCACGCTGCGCTTTGCCCACCCTACAGATTATCCCAATTATTTATACAATCAAATGCGATTGAGCCGCTGGTGGACCGGCTGCAGGGTGACAAACCTTTTTCACAGTCGAGACCCCACCATGCGTGAATATTCCATCGCCGCCATTCCGGCCGACGGCATCGGCCCTGAAGTCATCGCCGCCGGCACCCAGGTGCTGGAAGCACTGCAGAAGCGCGTCGGCGACATCGCCTTCAACGTCACCACCTTCGACTGGGGTTCCGAATACTACCGCAAGCACGGCGTGATGATGCCGGCCGACGGCCCCGAACAACTGAAGAAATTCGACGCCATCTATTTCGGCGCCGTCGGCGCACCCGATGTGCCCGATCACATCACGCTGTGGGGCCTGCGGCTGCCGATCTGCCAGGGCTTCGACCAATACGCCAATGTCCGCCCGACCAAGATCCTGCCCGGCATCACGTCGCCATTGCGTGGCGTCGAAACCGGCGATCTCGACTGGGTGATCGTGCGCGAGAATTCCGAAGGCGAGTATGCCGGCTGCGGCGGCCGCGTCCATCGTGGCCTGCCGGAGGAAGTCGGCACCGAAGTCTCGGTGTTCACCCGCGTCGGCGTCCAGCGCATCATGCGCTACGCCTTCAAGCTGGCGCAGTCACGCCCGCGCAAGCTGCTCACCGTCGTCACCAAGTCCAATGCACAGCGTCACGGCATGGTGATGTGGGACGAGATTGCGGATGAAGTGTCCAAGGAATTTCCGGACGTCACCTGGGACAAGATGCTGGTCGATGCCATGACCGTGCGGATGACGCTGAAGCCGCAGAGCCTCGACACCATCGTCGCCACCAACCTGCATGCGGACATCCTGTCGGATCTGGCCGGTGCATTGGCCGGCAGCCTCGGCGTCGCGCCTACCGCCAATATCGATCCGGAACGCCGCTTCCCGTCGATGTTCGAGCCGATCCATGGCTCGGCCTTCGACATCACGGGCAAGGGCATCGCCAATCCGGTCGCCAGTTTCTGGACCGCCGCTCAGATGCTCGAGCACCTCGGCGAACCGGATGCCGCGGCGCGACTGATGCGCGCCGTGGAGAAGGTGTGCGAGGCCGGCATCATCACGCCGGATGTCGGCGGCAAGGCTACGACCAAAGAGGTGACAGACGCGGTCGTAGAAGCAATCCATCATTCCAACGTCTGACGCTATTTCCGATCGCCCTGGCCCAGGCCGGGGCGATCGTTGGCCATAATCAAGATCAATCGTCCGGGAGGATCACATGAAAGCCACCATCACACTTGCATTCGCGCTCTCGCTTGCGAGCACCGCTGCCTTTGCGCAGGGTTATCCGACCAAGCCGATCACCATGCTGGTGCCGTTCGCGGCCGGCGGCGCCACCGACACCGTGGCGCGCGTCACTGCCGCGACCATGTCGAAGATTCTCGGCCAGACCATCATCATCGAAAACGCCACCGGCGCCGGCGGCACTATCGCAGCGACCCGTGCCTCGCGCGCCGAGCCGGATGGCTACACGATCCTGATCCATCACATCGGCATTTCCACCGCGGCGACGCTGTATCGCAAGCTGCCTTACGACACCAAGACCGCCTTCGCGCCGATCGGCCTCGTCACCAATGCGCCGATGACCATCATCGCGCGGCCCAACCTGCCGCCCAACAATCTTGCCGAGCTGATCACCTATATCAAAGCCAACGGCGACAAGATGACGTTCGGCAATGCCGGCCTCGGCGCGGCCTCGCAGCTCTGTGGCCTGATGTTCATGAATGCCATCGACAAGCAGGTGCTCGCGGTGCCCTACAAGGGCAACGGCCCTGTCATGAATGACCTGATCGCCGGCCAGATCGACCTCACTTGCGACCAGACCACCAACACCACCGGGCCGATCAATGGCAAGCTGGTGAAGGCCTATGCCATCACCACCAAGACCCGGCTGTCGTCGATGCCGGATCTGCCGACCGCCGATGAAGCCGGCCTGAAGGGTTTCGAAGCCGGCGCATGGCACGGCATTTACGCGCCCAAGGGCACGCCGGACGACATCGTGCAGAAGCTCGCCAAGACGCTGCAGGAATCGCTGCGCGACCCGGAGCTGATCAAGCGCTTCAACGACATCAACACCGATCCGGTGCCGCAGGACCAGGCCACGCCGGCCGCACTGAAGAAGCAGCTCGACAGCGAGGTCGATCGCTGGGCGCCGATCATCAAGGCGAGCGGACAGTTCGCGGATTGATGGCCCTTTGTCCCGGACGCGGCGCAACGCGAAGCGTTGCTCCGCAGAG
>SDZE01000258.1 GCA_004173095.1 Bradyrhizobiaceae bacterium | reverse complement strand
CCTGTATAGCGATCGCGGCACGCCGGTGTCGGCGCGCTTCATGGACGGCTTCGGTTCGCACACCTATTCGTTCTGGAACGAAAAAGGCGAACGGCACTGGATCAAGTTCCACTTCAAGACCCAGCAGGGCATCAAGAATTTCTCCGATGCCGACGCCGCCAAGATGACCGGCGACGATCCGGATTTCTCGACCCGCGACGTCATCGAGGCCATCAACAAGGGCGATTTCCCGAAGTGGACGATGTCTATCCAGGTGATGCCGGAGGCCGAGGCGGATACTTACAAGATCCATCCGTTCGACCTCACCAAGGTATGGCCGCATGCCGACTACCCGCTGCAGGAAGTCGGCGTGATGGAGCTCAACCGCAACGTCGAGAACTATTTCGCCGAAGTGGAGCAGGCGAGCTTCGAGCCGTCCAACATGGTGCCCGGCATCGGCTTCTCGCCGGACAAGGTGCTGCAGAACCGCATCCTGTCTTACGCTGACGCACATCGCTATCGGCTCGGCGGCGCCAACTATCACCAGATCCCGGTCAATCAGGCGAAGGCCGCGAAGAACGTCGCGACCTATCACCGCGACGGCACCATGGTGGTCGATGGCAATGGCGGCGGCGCGGTGGACTATCAGCCGAATTCATTCGGTGGCCCGGTGCCCGATCCATCCGTCACCGAACCGCCGCTGCGCATCTCCGGCGACGCGGCGCGCTACGAGTACAAATGCGATGATGAGGACTTCTACGGCCAGCCGCGGCTGTTCTGGGAGAAGGTGCTCGACAAGCAGGGGCGCGCCAACCTGGTCGAGAATATCGTGGGCTCGATGACCAATCCGATGATGGGCATCGCCGATCCGCGCCCGATCCAGGAAAGGATGCTGAAGCACTGGTACAAGATCCATCCGGACTTCGGCGCCGCCGTCGCCAAGGGCATCGGCATCGACACGAACCTGGCTGCGGCGGAGTAATCCAGCCCGCTGCCGCAACATTATCCGCGCGCTGCAAAGCGCGCGGATTTTTCATGCACGGATCAGATTGGCTTGCCCGCATACGGCATCGACGCCGTGAGGCCGCCATCCACCGGGATCGCCTGACCGTTCACATAGGATGCTTCGTCGCTGGCGAGGAACAGTCCCATGGCCGCGAGTTCATGCGGCTGGCCGGCGCGCTTCAACGGATTGAGCTGGCCGATCTTGTCTTCGGTGCCGCGCTGCTTGGCGCGATCGAACACCGGCTTGGTCATGCCGGTTTCGATCAGGCCCGGACACACCGCATTGATGCGCACGCCGGTGCCGGAGAGGGAATAGGCAGTGGTCTGCACCAGCGAGATCACGCCAGCCTTGGATGACGCATAGGGATGGCCGGAGGCGCCGGACTTCAGGCCGGCGACGGAGGCGGTCAGCACGATCGAGCCATGGCCCTGTTTGATCATATGCGGCATCGCATGCTTGATGGCCAGGAACGGCCCGATCAGATTGATGCGCAGGATTTCCTGCCACTGCTCAACGGTCTGTTCGAGCAACGGCACCAGGCCGCCGGAGACGCCGGCATTGGCCCAGATCGCATCGAGTTGGCCATAAGTGGCCACGGCCTTGTCGATGAAAGCCTTCACGTCGCTCTCGGATCCGGCATCGGCATTCACGGCCTGCACCGTGCCGCCGGCATCACTGACGAGTTTTGCCGTCTCGTGAATGCTGTCGCTGCGATCGACGATGATCAGCTTGGCGCCTTCCTTGGCGAACAGCTGCGCTGCGGCGCGGCCGATGCCGCTGCCTGCACCGGTGATGACGACGGATTTGCCTGCAAGGCGGCCCATGGTTTTCTCCCTTCGTTGTCTAATTCTTGAGCGGACTGCCGCCATGTGGAATTCAACGTCGTGCGTCACGTTGTCTTGCGCGCGAAGATGCTTGAGGCGTCGCGCGCGCTGACGTACGACACGTGAAACGATATTGAAGGGTGGGTCCGATGTCCAACACCGAAAAACCGTTCGTGGCGCAGCACAGCATTCCGCAAG
>SDZE01000174.1 GCA_004173095.1 Bradyrhizobiaceae bacterium | reverse complement strand
TTGTAACCGGCGACCAGCTCACCGGCATCGAGAAAGCCAAGGTGATCGTTCGCACTGGCCGGCTGATCCTGCATGTCGTCATTCCCCATCGATCTTGCGCCACCATCTGCCTTGATCCTGCGGCGGGTCAAGGCCGCGCAAAGCGGGCCTCGCATGACGCAATGCAGCCGCTGCGGTTGACGCCGGTCGCCGTGCCCGACAAAACCTAGCACACAGGGAAGAAGCCGGCCCGCGACCGGCTCGTCAACGACCGAGGACACGACACCATGACCGAGCGCGCCCAAGCCATCGCCAGCAAGATCGAGACCTTCATCCGCAACGAGGTCATTCCCTATGAGCGCGATCCGCGCTGCGGCAGCCATGGCCCCAGCGACGAGCTGGTGCAGGAGCTGCGCGACAAGGCCCGTAAAGCGGGTGTGCTGACGCCGCACATCCTCGCCGACGGATCGCATTTCACCCAGCGCGAGACCGCGATCGCGCTGATCAAGACCGGCCTGTCGCCGCTTGGCCCGCTGGCCTGCAACACCATGGCCCCCGACGAGGGCAACATGTATCTGCTCGGCAAGGTCGGCACGCCCGAGCAGAAGACGCGATTTCTCGACCAGCTGGTGTCCGGCGCCTCGCGCTCGGCTTTCTTCATGACCGAACCTGCCGACGAGAACGGTGCCGGCTCCGATCCGTCGATGATGCTGACGACCTGCAAACTCGACGGCAATCACTGGGTGATCAACGGCCGCAAGAAGTTCATCACCGGCGCCGAGGGCGCAAAAGTCGGAATCATCATGGCGAAGTCCGAGGACGGCGCCTCCCTGTTCCTGGTCGATCTGCCGGATCCCGCCATCCGCACGGTGCGTGTGCTCGACACCATCGACAGTTCGATGCCCGGCGGCCATGCGGATGTGGAGATCGACAATCTGCGCGTCCCCGCCGATCAGATGCTCGGCGCCTCCGGTGAAGGGTTCAAATATGCGCAGATTCGCCTCAGCCCGGCGCGGCTGTCGCATTGCATGCGCTGGCTCGGCCTGTGTATCCGTGCCAACGAGATCGCGACCGACTATGCCTGCCGCCGCCAGGCCTTCGGCAAACCGCTGGTGGATCACGAAGGCGTCGGCTTCATGCTGGCGGAGAACCTGATCGACATCAAACAATGCGAGCTGATGATCGACTGGTGCGCCGGCGTGCTGGACTCCGGATCTCTCGGCACCAATGAGAGCTCGATGGCTAAGGTGGCGGTGTCCGAAGCGCTGATGCGCATCGCCGATCGCTGCGTGCAGGTGATGGGCGGCATGGGCGTGTCCGGCGACACCATTGTCGAACAGGCATTTCGCGAAGTGCGCGCCTTCCGCATCTATGACGGCCCGACCGAAGTTCACAAATGGTCGCTCGCCAAGAAGATCAAGCGCGACTGGAAGGCTGCAGGATCCCATTGAGGCGCGATCCAACGACAGATGCCGCTCAGGTTTAAGCGGAACAAGGCGCAATCTCACTGATTGAGTCCACGTGCCTCAAACAGGGATATTGCAAATGAACAAGTATATTGTCGCATCGGCCATCGTCTTGATGTCAGCCTCCGCCTCGTTCGCGCAGTCAGGTGCAAATCCCAGCGCACCTCAGCCGGGCTCCACCGGAGCCGGCGTCAACCAGCCCGCGACCACCAGCACCGGTGCCGCCGTCGATCGTCCGGACTCGATGAAGAACGGGATGAAGCAGGACGGCATGGCGAAAGATAGCGGCATGATGAAGAAGGATGACATGAAGAAAGACGGCATGAAGAAGTAGCCGTCTCGTTCTTCGAAACATCGATCAAGCCGCGCCGCATCTTGCGTGCGCGGCTTGGCCCGTCCCGTCGTCATCATCGACCTGAACAAACGGACGACCGCGAATATGGATGACCTGCAAATCTCAGCCCTGATCGGGCGCGCCGCGCTGAAAGTCTGGGCCGACCTTCCCGCCGAAGCGCAGGAGTTGCTGTTCAAGGCCGCCGTCGCCGACGGCGCCGAGGCCAATCCGCTGGCGATCTATCTGCACGACCATCATCCGCGCACGACACACCCTGCGAGGCCGACGGCGATCGTCTGATCGGCACGGCGCAAGTCGCCAAGCGGCTGCGAATCTGGCTGCCGGCTTCGGTGCAGCCATGAGTCACAGTTCCGCGCTTCCGGAATTGCTTGCCGGACAGGTTCTGAACTGGCAGGCATCCGTATGACATCGACCTTGCCCCGGCCCAAGCCGATCTCCGCATTCCGACAGTTTCTGACCAGCGAAGCCGGTGGTGGCGTGGTGCTGATGATGGCCGCCGCAGCGGCCCTGTTCGCTGCGAATTCACCGCTGTCCGCCCAATATTTCGGCATGTTGCAAACTTATGTCGGCGGCCTCACCGTGCTGCATTGGATTAACGACGCCCTGATGGCGGTGTTCTTCCTGCTGGTCGGGCTCGAGATCAAGCGCGAGTTCCAGGAGGGGCAGCTCGCCACCTGGCCACGGCGCATGCTGCCGGGCTTGGCCGCGCTCGGCGGGTTGACCGTCCCGGCCCTGATCTATCTGGCCTTCAACGGCGTCTCCGGGCCAACCGCGCGCGGCTGGGCCATTCCGACCGCCACCGACATCGCCTTCGCCCTTGGTGCGCTGGCGCTGCTGGGATCGCGGGTGCCGATATCGCTGAAGATCTTTCTGACGGCGCTCGCCATTCTGGACGATCTGGCCGCGGTATCGATCATCGCCGTCTTCTATACCGACAATCTTGCCCCGCTCTGGCTGGCGGCAGCGGCCGGCACGCTGGCGTTGCTGTTCGGCATGAACAAGGCCGGCGTGCTGCGGCTGACGCCGTATCTGCTGGTCGGGGTGTTCCTGTGGGCCTTCACGCTCAAGTCAGGCGTCCACGCCACGCTGGCGGGCGTCGCGCTGGCACTCACGATCCCTTTGCCGCAGGCCGACCATTCCGCGGACGATCATCGGCCGCTGATCCGGCTCGAACACGCGCTGCATCCGTGGGTGGCCTATCTGATCGTGCCGATATTCGGCTTTGCCAATGCGGGCGTGTCGTTTCTTGGCATGTCGTGGTCGGTCATGCTCGAGCCGGTGACGATCGGCGTCACCGCCGGGCTGTTCGTCGGCAAGCAGATCGGCGTGATGGCAGCCGCCTGGATCGCCATCAGGCTGAAACTGGCGACGATGCCCGATCACGCCAGCTGGCCCCAGCTCTACGGCGTCGCGCTGTTGTGCGGCATCGGCTTCACCATGAGCCTGTTCATCGGCATCCTGGCGTTCCCGCTCAGCATCGAGCTGCAGGATGAGGTCAAGGTCGGCGTGCTGGCCGGATCGCTGATCTCCGGCGCCCTCGGCATGATCGTGCTGGCGCTGACCACCCGCAAAGCGCCGGCTGCTCCGTAGCCGGCGATGCGCCTTGCTGCCCCGCTAGTGTCCGCCATCGTTCTGGCCCGCGCGGCTGATCGATGTCGCGCGTCCGGGTGCACGACCACTACAGCATGCCAGTCTCAATGATCACTATCTTTTTCGCGCTACCGCCGCCGGGAGTCTTTTAACGGACGGTCCGATCTTGTGGTTTGGCAAAGCTAACAAGCAAGTTCGGCCGATGCTCGCTGCATGTTAGCAGCCATGTCAGCAGTGACAGCGGTCTGTTCTTCCACCGCGGCTCCGGTTGAATTAACGAATTCCTCGACCTCAGCAATGGCCGCACGGATCGCCGTCAATGCCGAGACGACATCGCCTGAAATATCGTTCAGCGCATCGATCTCCGAATTGATCTTTTCGGTCGCGCTCTTGGCCTGGGTGGCCAGGTTTTTGACCTCGGATGCCACAACTGCAAAGCCGCGCCCGGCCTCGCCAGCACGCGCGGACTCAATCGTCGCATTCAGAGCCAACAAGTTGATCTGGCCGGTGATGCTGCTGATCAGCTCGACGATGCCGCCCATCGCGCTGGCTGCATCGGTCAGACGCTTCGCCTGTTCATCAGCCGACCTAACCTGACCGACCGCGCTTTCGGCGCTCCGTTGCGATCTCGCCATGGTTTCGGAGATCTCTCGTATCGAAGCGCTCATCTCCTCGCTCCCGGCTGCGACAGAATCGATGAAGCCGCGCGCATTCTCGGCCTTCTTGCGGCCGACCGCCTGTGCCGTCACGTCGCTGGCGAATTTCACAACCTTGACCGGCTTACCTTCAAGGTCAAAGATCGGATTGTAGGATGCCTGGATCCAGATCTCACGGCCCCCCTTGCCGATACGCTTGAACTCGCCGGCCCTGAAGTTTCCAGCGGCGAGGTCTGTCCAGAATGATGCATAGTCTGCAGTCGCGCGTTCCTTCGGATCCACAAACATACTGTGATGTTTATTTTTTATCTCAGCTAGCGGATAGCCAAGCGTGTCGCAGAAATTCTGGTTTGCCGTCAGGATAGTGCCATCGAGGCTGAATTCGATCACTGCCTGGGACTTCGAAATTGCGTCGATCTGGCCGTTGGTATCAGCCGCTTTCTGGCTCGATTCTGTAATATCGGTGGCAAACTTCACCACGGCGATCACCCGGCCTTTTTCGTCGAAGATCGGATTGTAGGAGGCCTGGATCCAAACCTCTCGGCCACCCTTGCCGATCCGCTTGAAGACTGCGGCCTGATATTCGCCACGAGCCAGATGGTCCCAAAAACTGCGATAGGCCGCGCTGTCACGCTCCGCCGGATCGACGAACATGCGATGGTGCTGGCCCTGAATTTCGGTCAGGCTATAGCCCACGGTATCGAGAAAATTCTTGTTGGCGGTGACGATGGTGCCGTCGATCTTGAACTCGATCACAGCCTGCGCGCGATCGATGGCAGCTATCTGGCCGCTGTCGCGAAGCGCTTTCGACTTGGCTGCGGTCGTATCAGAAGCAAACTTGATGACGCTAACGACTTTGCCACTGCCGTCGAGAACCGGATTGTAGGATGCCTGGATCCAGATCTCCCGACCGCCTTTGCCGATCCGCTTGAATTCACCGGCCCGATACTCTCCGCGGTGAAGTGCGGCCCAAAATTCTCGGTAGTCAGCGGAATCCCGCATGTCGGGCTCGATGAACATACTGTGATGCTTGCCGGCGATGTCAGACAGATCGTAACCCAGCACTTTGAGAAAATTGTCATTGGCCGTGATCACAGTACCATCGACTGCAAATTCGATGACAGCCTGAGACCTTTTAACAGCCGCCAATTGGGCCAACGCGGCTCGCACTTTGGCGATCTTCCCGAAGTAAAGCATACTATTCATCACCCCGATTGCGCACAAAACAACCACTGGCTCAGGTTTGGCAAACAGATCCAGTCACCCCTAATTACCTTACGGTTGTATGACCATATTAACTAACGTTGAGTGAGTTTTGCTGACCGGGTTTTTGCGGGGCGTCGCCCCTTTCTGTAGCTTGAGTAAAAGTCACCTCCCGCAAAAATCAAATGCGTGGCGCTCTTGAGCAAGCAGCGTTCACCCGTGATCTTGGCCGGTCTTCTCAGTAAGGCGGCCGCTTAAGTAGCTCCGGCAACCGCGAGATGGCTTTGGCGATGCGCCGCGCTTCCTCCCGCCTCATATGGCCCTCAACGTACTGAAAGTTTCGGGCGTGCAGATCCTCGCGATGAGCCACAGAGCAGATGAAGAACCCGCTGGCATCGTAGATCCGAAAACAGTGGTCCTCGTCCTCTTGAACCGTCCAAGGCGCCGGGAAGCGTCGGAGGTTGTCCATCACATCCTGCGATAGGACGGGGTGCCGTGGATGATTTTGCCGGACGCGTAGGTTCGTGCCTCCGATCGCGCTTCGCCGGTCAGCCGGTTGCGCTCACCAATCAATTCGTCGACTTTCGTATGCATCCGCTCCAGCAGCGCCACGGCTGCGGCCGTATTGATCCCGGCCTTCTGCAGATCGAGAATGTCTCTCTGTTGCCGCTTGATCTGAACGCGCATGCGCGCGATCTCGGCCCTGATATGGTCGAGTCCCATTGTCCTGATCCCTGTGATGGGACAATAGAACAAAATGAGAACAAAAAAGTCAACAGGCTCGTGAGCCTTTGGGGCAGCGGCAACGACGTGCAGAATCTATCCGACGACAAGTAACCAAGACGCGAAATGATCGTGATCCACCCGCGCGGCACAAAAAAGCCCGCGGACATCGAGATCCACGGGCAATTGGCGGCTGAGCTGCGCCTTTAGGCAGGCGCCGGACCTCCCCGAGCAGCGGTGGGAGGGTATTGGTTGCGGGGATAGGATTTGAACCTATGACCTTCAGGTTATGAGCCTGACGAGCTACCGGGCTGCTCCACCCCGCGCCAAACCTTTCGGGAACATGACCTGGATGCCGACGCCGGAGGCGCGAGCAATCCCAGACCGGAGGTTCCTGAGAAGACCGCCGGGCATTGCCGCGACGTGAGGGGTATCTACCAATGCGCGCCGGCTTTGGGAAGGGGCAGCGCGCATCTTTTTGCGTTTTTATGACGAGCCGGGAAAAGCCGTGTTGGGCCGGCGCCCGTTCAACTCAGCAGGAACCCGCCATCCACCGTCACCGTGCTGCCGGTCATGTAGCGCGAGGCGCCGGAGGCCAGCAGCAGGATGGCGCCATCGAGGTCGCTTTCGTGGCCCACCCGACGCTGCGCGATGCGCTTGATCAGTTTCTCGCCGACCGGCGTATCCCAGGCGGCGTGATTGATGTCGGTATCGATATAGCCCGGCGCCAGCGCATTGACGCGAATGCGATGGGCGGCGAGTTCCAGCGCCAGCGCCCTGGTCGCCTGCACGATGCCGGCTTTCGAGATCGCATAAGGCGACACCGCCTTGGTCAGGCCGAACCCGAGCACCGAAGCGATGTTGACGATATTGCCTTCCACCTTGTGCGCGACCATGCGGCGCGCGGCTTCGGTGGCCGCGAAATAGGCGCCTTTGAGGTTGGCACCGATCACCGCGTCCCAATCGGCTTCGGTCTGCTCCAGCGCCATCTTTTCCACGGCGATGCCGGCATTGTTGATCAGTACGGTGACCGGCCCGAGCGCCTTTTCGGCGGCGTCGAATGCCTTCGCGATCGATGCATTGTCGGTGACATCCATCGACACCGCGAAGGCGCGGCCGCCCTTCTCCGTGATTTCCGTCCGCAGGCTTTCGAGCTTGCCGGTCTGCCGCGCCGCCAGCACCACTGCCGCGCCATGTGCGGACAGCACGCGCGCGAACTGGCGGCCGAGCCCCTGCGAAGCGCCGGTGATGAGGATGACTTCCTTGGTGACGTCAAAGATGGCAGACATGGTCGTTCCCTGATGCAGCTGTTCTGTTAGCCCTAGTGATACAAGGCATCGCAGCGATCGCAAACGGCCAGAACAGTCGATTTCTTTCGCGCGGAATTACCGCATGACATGAGGCGCGATGAACAGTTTCGACATCGTCGTTTATATCGCCCTCATTGTCGTGATCGCGCTCGGTTTTCGCGCGGGCCTGCTGCGCAGCGCGCTCACCATTCTCGGTTATCTCGTCGCCGCACCGATCGCCATCTGGATCACCGGCCTGATCCTGCCGGAGGCGCCGGCGGCAACGTCCCAGGTGCAGCACTCGCTGATCTTCTTCGCCATCTTCCTGGTGTCCGGCATCGTGCTGGGCTCGCTGCTGCGCCTCGCAATCGACGATCTGATCGGCGACCATATCGGCCTTGGCGACAGGCTCGGCGGTGCCGCACTCGGCGCTGTCCGCGTCGTCTTGATCGCGGTGACGCTGGTGCTGATTTTCGATCAGCTGGTGCCCGCGCATCAGCAGCCGTCCTATCTCACCGGCTCGCATCTGCGCCCGCTGCTGTCGCGGCTCGGCCAGACCGGCATCCGCTCATTGCCCGCGGATGTCACCGCGCAGTTCGAGCAGATGAAGCGGACAGGAAGAATGTGAGGCCGCGAGGCGTCGCCTGCATTCAACCCATCCTGCGATTCCGCGCATATCGATCCGGCTTACCTCGCAAGCAGGGAGCGGGTAGAATGCGCCATCTGTAAGCCAACCATCGAGGGAGTGACATCGTGGATCTTGGAATTAAAGGCCGCCGCGCATTGGTATGCGCATCGAGCAAGGGCCTCGGCCTGGGCTGCGCCGCAGCGCTTGCCGCCGAAGGCGTGCATGTGACCATGACGGCACGCGGCGCCGAAGTTCTGGCCGCTGCCGCCGCGGAAGTCCGTAAGGCAAATCCGGGCGTCGAGGTGATCGAGGTGGTCGGCGACATCACCACGCCGGAAGGCCGCGAGGCTGCGCTGAAAGCCGCCGGCACCATCGACATCCTCATCAACAATGCCGGCGGTCCGCCGCCCGGCGATTTCCGTAACTGGACCCGCGACGACTGGATCAAGGCCGTCGATGCCAACATGCTGACGCCGATCGAGCTGATCAAGGCGACGGTGGACGGCATGATGGAGCGCAAGTTCGGCCGCATCGTCAACATCACATCGGCTGCCGTGAAGGCACCGATCGATGTGCTCGGCTTGTCGAACGGCGCGCGCAGCGGCCTCACCGGTTTCGTGGCCGGGCTATCGCGCAAGACGGTGCGCAACAACGTCACCATCAACGGCCTGTTGCCCGGTCCATTCAACACCGACCGCATTCGCGGCGTCGCAGCCGGACAGGCGAACAACAACGGCAAGTCCGTGGAAGAGATCCTCAAGCAGCGCGCGAGCGAGAATCCGGCCGGTCGCTTCGGTGAAGCCGACGAATTCGGTCAGGCCTGTGCCTGGCTATGCAGCGCGAAATCGGGCTTCATCACCGGGCAGAACATTCTGCTCGATGGCGGTTCATTCCCAGGCACGATGTAAGCAAACACCACCCGACAGAAAGGGCGGTCGACGCGAGCCGACCGCCCTTCGAAAATCAGGTCACCGGCGTGGTGCGTTCGTCGGCCCATTCGATGCCGAACTCTTCCAGCCCTTCGGCCAGCAAGTCGCCGAGCAGTGGCTCGCCGAGCAGATAACGCGCGGTGCGGCCGTTATTGCCTTCCGCAGCTTCCTTGCGCAGATCGGCCCACTCCTCGATCGTGCCATCGCCGCGGCCGAGCCGCATCAAGGCGACCAGATCGATCTTTTCGTCTTCCGTCAGTGCCGCCACGAAGCCGGAGATCTCCCGTACCACGGGGTCCTCGCCATTGTCCTCCAGCACGTCGATCATCTTGTCATCGGCCCCATTGGAGCCCTCGTCGGTATCGACTGCGATATCCTTGGCATCAAATTGCCGCGCCTTCTCGATCAGAAAGCCAACCTTGTCGGATGAAATTGCGAGTTCTGGCATGATGCGCTCCTCGGTCAAACCTGTTGTGCCGATGCCAAC
>SDZE01000449.1 GCA_004173095.1 Bradyrhizobiaceae bacterium | reverse complement strand
GCGATCATCGCCGCGCCGTCCTTGAAGTTCGGCTTGGTCTTGCCCTTGGAGCGGTAGTTCTCTTCCTCGATCTTCCACTCGATCGGCAGGCCGTGGCAGTCCCAGCCCGGCACGTAGTTGCTATCGAAGCCCAGCATCTGCTGGCTCTTGGTCACGACGTCCTTGAGGATCTTGTTGAGCGCGTGCCCGATATGGATGTTGCCATTGGCATAGGGCGGGCCGTCATGCAGCACGAATTTCGGCTTGCCTTTCGCCGTCTCGCGCAGCTTGCCGTAGAGGTCGATCTCCTGCCAGCGCGCGAGCATCTTGGGCTCGCTGGTCGGCAGGCCGGCGCGCATCGGAAACTCGGTCTGCGGCAGATACAGCGTCTTGGAATAGTCGGTGGAGGTCTTGGGGGCGTCGGTTTTGGCGGACATGAATGCTCTGGCTTGCTCGAATGGCGCTGGAACGCGTGAAGACGCGATGAAACTGGACGGTCCCGGTCTTGCGCCGAGCCATGCTCAGGCGGAAGCCGGGCCGATAATGCTTATGCTGGGGCGCCGTGCAGACATCGGGCCTCAATAGCAGGGGGAACAGCGATCGCAAAGCCCATCCACGTCATTGCGAGCGGAGCGAAGCAATCCAGAGGGCCACAAGCGAAGACTGGATTGCTTCGTCGCAACGGCTCCTCGCAATGACGGCTGCGGGGTCTTGGCGCCGTTTCAGCCCTTCGCCGGAACCGGCCGGGCCGGATTCCCGACCACGGTGACTCCGTTGGGCACATCGCGCGTCACCACAGCGCCCGCACCGATCACGGCCCCGTCACCGATCGTCACCCCGGGCACGATGATGGCGCCGCCGCCGATCCAGACATCGGCTCCGATTTTGACCGGCCGGCCGAATTCCAGCCCGGTGCGGCGCGTTGCAGCGTCGCGGGGATGGTCGGCGGCATAGATCTGGACGGCCGGGCCTATCTGCGTGCGGTCGCCGATCCTGACCTCCACGATGTCCAGGATCACGCAGTTGAAATTTAGAAATACATTGTCGCCGAGATGGATGTTGTAGCCGTAGTCGCAGAAAAACGGCGGCCGGATCACGCAATCGGCGCCCACGGAGCCGAAATGTGCGGCGAGCAGCGTCCGCCGTTCGGCCGCCGGCCGGTCCAGCTGCGCATTGTATTTTGCCAGCCACGCCTTGTTGGCTTTTTCGTCCGCAACCAGCTCGGGGCTGCCGGGACGATACAGTTCGCCGGCGAGCATTTTTTGTTTTTCGGTCTTGGTCAGGTGATGTCTCCAAGCTTGGGAAACGCATCCGGCGCAGCGGCCAGCGCCGCGCGCGCCCGGGCGCTGTCCTCGTCCATCTGTTTGATCAGCGGCTCGATGCCATCGAACTTCATTTCGTCTCTGATGTAGGCGATGAACGCCACATCCAGCACCTCGCCATACAAATCACCCTTGAAGTCGAACAGGAACACTTCGAGCAGCGGCGCACCGTTGTCAAAAGTCGGGCGGCGGCCAAATGAGGCCACGCCGTCATGCCGCGCTGCGCCGCGACCGACGCGCACAGCATAGATGCCGTGGCGCAGCCCGCAGCTGGCGGGCAGGCGGATATTGGCGGTGGGATAGCCGAGATCGCGGCCGAGCTTCTTGCCGTGGATGACTTCGCCGGTGATGAACCATGGCCCCTGCAGCATCTCGGTGGCTTCCGCGACCTGGCCTTCGGCCAGTGCCATCCGGATGGCGGTGGAGGAGACCGGACGCTCGTCGATATCGACATGCGGCTGGATATCCACTTCGATGCCCAGGCGCGGCATTTCGGTGGCAAGCAGGCTTGGCGAACCGGTACGGCCTTTGCCGAAATGAAAGTCGTAGCCGACCGCGATGCCGCTGATGCCGAGGCGTGCGATGAGATCGTGGTGAATGAAATCATGCGCGGGGGTGCCGGCGCGGCCTTTATCGAACGTCATCACCACCGCACCGGCAAGCCCGGTGCCGGCCAGCAGCCGCAGTTTCGCGGGCTCGTCCGACAGCCGGAATTGCGGTGTGTTGGGACTGAAAAACAGCCGCGGATGCGGCTCGAAAGTCACCGCCAAAGCGCGGGTCTTGTGCAATTCCGCCATCCGCAGGGCGGCACCGATGACGGCGCGGTGGCCGAGATGCACACCATCGAAGTTCCCCATCGCCACCACGCATCCACGCGGGATGTCATGGACGGGGGTGGTGTCGCGGATCACGGTAAAGCCAGGCGCCATGATTGGATTCGTTGTTTGTCTGGATGGTTGGAGCGGCGCGACCGTGACGCGGGACCCGCATCGAAGTCAAGCGATGGGAGTCCAAGCGGAGCGCCGCCGGGTGATCCGCCATGCATGATCAGGAACATCAAGGTCGCTCATCGATTGAAATCGTGTGTGTGGCTCGTTCGCGATTCACAATCGATCATCTCTCAATCCAGGATACCTTTATGAACATTCCCGCCAAAGCCATCGTTGCCGTCGCCGATGGCGAGAAAATCAAGCTGTTCCGCAATACCGGCACCGAATCCGAGGTCAGCCTGTCCGCCATGGCCGAGCCCGATGTGGACGCAGTCGCTTCCGGTGGTGGCAGCAGTTCGGCCAATCCCGACCAGAGCCGCGCCGAAGAAGATGGCTTCGCCACCGGCATCGTCGATATGCTGAACCAGAAGGTGCTCGGCGGAAAATTCAAGGATGTCGTCATCGTCGCTGCGCCGAAGACGCTTGGCGAGATGCGCAAGCACTACCACAAGAAGCTGGAAGACGTGCTGGTGGGTGAGATCGCCAAAGACCTGACCGGGCATTCGATTGCAGATATCGAAAAAGCCATTTCTGCCGCCTGATCGTTTATTCCGGGAACCATCGTGCCGCGCACTCACCATGCGCGGTACGTTCGTTTCCGCCCATGGTGAGGAGCCGCAAACCTTAACAAAATCAACACCCGGTCTTTAACGGGAAATTTAACCGGGGCTGCTAATTCTCAGCCAGACCGGTTTGCCGTTCGGCGAACATCATTTTGAGCCATGCGCGTATCGTGCCTGAGGGGGATTGGAAGATGGCTGTTGATTTGTCGATGTCGGTGCTGGTGGTAGATGATTACAACACCATGATCCGGATCATTCGCAATCTTCTGAAGCAGCTCGGCTTTGAGCATATCGACGATGCCAGCGATGGTTCGATGGCCCTCGAGAAGATGCGCAGCAAGAAATACGGCCTCGTGATTTCCGATTGGAACATGGAGCCGATGACCGGTTACGATCTGCTGAAGGAAGTCCGCGCCGATCCCAATCTGTCGCAGACTCCGTTCATCATGATCACGGCAGAATCGAAGACCGAGAACGTCATCGCCGCCAAGAAGGCGGGCGTGAACAACTATATCGTGAAGCCGTTCAACGCGGCGACGCTGAAGACCAAGATCGAAGCCGTGTTCCCGGACACCGTGCCGGCGTAAGCCACGTTTCGACGACCGAATTTCGCGAATGCCCGGACTCGTGCCGGGCATTTTGCGTTTCAGCTACTCGGCTGTCCGCTCAGTGGAGTGATCACCACTTCAGTTCCCGCATCAGCGCCTTCGGCGGATGTCCGAACAATTCCTTCACCTCGGCCGCATCCATCTGCTCGACGCCGTCGAAATCGCCGGCATGGATGCCGCGGGTGACGAACAGCAGGTCGATGCCATAGCCGTGTGCGCCGGCCAAGTCGGTGCGGACGCTGTCGCCGATGGCCAGCACGCGCTGCAGCGAAACGTCCGTGCCGCGCTTGGCCTTCGCCAGCGCTATCGCACGATCGTAGATCGGCTTGTGGGGCTTGCCGTAGAAGATCACGTCGCCGCCCATCTCGCGATACAGCTCTGCGACCGCGCCGGCGCAATAGATCAATCGGTCGCCGCGTTCGACGATGATGTCGGGATTGGCGCATACCAGAGTGAGGTTTCGCGACAGCGCCTGCTGCATCATGTCACGATAGTCGTCCGCCGACTCGGTCTCGTCGTCGAACAGGCCGCTGCAAACGATGTAGTCGCTCTCCATCAACGGCACGAGGCGCACGTCCAGCCCGCGATGGATCGATGAATCGCGATCGGGGCCGATCAGATGCATGGCCTGACCGGCGCGTTCGGCGACGAAGTTACGGGTTAGGTCGCCGGACGACACGATGGCGTCGTAGCAGTCGTCGGGCACATGGAGCTTGCGGAGCTGCCGCTGCACCGAGTCCGCCGGGCGCGGTGCATTGGTAATCAAGATCACGGTGCCGCCGCCCGAGCGAAACGTGTGTAACGCCGCGCACGCGTCCGGAAATGATTCGAGCCCGTTATGGACGACACCCCAGATGTCGCTCAGAACGACGTCGACATTGGCCGTGAGGTCACGCAGGCGGTCGGCGAAACGCAGTGTTGTCATGCAGTCAGGAGCCGATCAGTTCGGACCGGTGGCGCGGCGGGTCAGGGCAGCGATGCCGCCATTGCGTGGCGCTGCACCCCGGGGGGCGCCGCTGGGTGACCTTGCCGGGTTCACGGTTCCCGTTGAAGCCTTGGTAGATGCAGTGTTGGCAGAAGCAGTATTGGCAGCCGATGCCGCGGCTCCGTTAGCAGCCGGCGTTTCCGGGCGCAACGGTCGCGGCGCTGCGAACAGGAAGCCCTGGCCGAAGCGGACGTCGAAATCGAGCAGATCGACGACGGCACGCTCGCCTTCGATGTGGTCCGCAATCAGGTCGATGCCGAAGCGGCCGAGCAGGTCGGACAGATCAGCAGCATGGATGTCCGACAGCGATGCCTGCTTCGGATCCAGCAGCAGTGTCGCCGGCACCTTGATAAAGCGCACGCCGAGTTCGGCGAGTTCGCGCGGTTCGATCCGCAGATCGCTTACATGATCGATCGAAAAGCGGAAACCGCGCTGAGCCAGCGCAGCGAGATGCTCGCTCTCCACCGGGCCGAGGTGCCGGAAGGTGCTGTGCTTGAATTCAAGGATGAAGGACGACGCCAGTGCGCGATTGGCATCCAGGAAATCCACGAACTGGGCGAAGGCCGTCTTGTCCGCGAGGGTGGCGCGGGAGACGTTGCAGAATACGCCGACATCCTTGTTGCGCACCATCAGGCGACGCAGCACCTGCATGCTGCGCAGAAGGACGCTGTGGTCGATGTCCTGCACCAGGCCAGCCGACTCTGCAGGGCCGATGAAATCGTCGGCGACGATGACGAGATCCTGATCATCGCGCAGACGCGAGATCGCCTCGTAGAACCGCACCTTGCGCTGCGGCAGCGTCACCACCGGCTGCAGATAGATGTCGATGCGGTTTTCGCTGATGGCGCGGCGTATCGTGTCGATGAATTGGTCGTCGCCCTGCGGCGGCGCGATCGCCGCCGGTGCCGCCATCGGCGTCACGGTATCTTCGGCCACCGCAACCGGCATCACCGCCGGCGCGGGGCTCGGCATCGTGACCGCTGGAGCGGGCGGCGCAGCCGCCACCGGCATTGCTGCGGGAGCGGGCGGGATGGCGGTCAGCATGTCGTCATGGGTGGCGACGGTCTGGGCGAGCTGCTTCATCAGCGATCCCAGCTCGCCGATCTCACCCATGACCCCCTGGATGCGATCCTGATGGGCCGTCTGCGACGTGTTCAGCTTGGCTTCCAGCGCGGCAAGGCGGCGACCGAACTCGCCAACCTGGCGGGCGAGGTCGGTGGTGCCGCGGGACAGATCGGAGATTTGGCCCGAGGCCTCGGCGCGATCTTTGATGCGCAGCGACACGGCATTGTAGAGGATCATGATGGTCAGTGCGGCCAGGCTGGCGATCGCTGCCTGTTGACCGGAGACCTTTGCCACCAGATGAAGGACGGCGCCGAGCGAGGCCGCTATCAGCACCATGCAGACGCCGACGAAGATCGTAGAAATGCGAATCATGACGCGCGCTGCACCTTGGCCAATATCCTTGTGCGGCAGGCGGTCTCGTGGCCACCGCGTAATAGCCCAGCTTAGCATTATTGCTGATTCGGAAACCGGCCTGGCTGCGATGCCCACCGGTGCTTTTGCACCGTCGAGGGACCAATCCAGTGTTGCAGGGCTAAAACGGGGGAGGGCCGCCTCGCTTCACGTGGCGGCTGCGCCCAGCGTGTCCGCCATGCTGGCGCCGCGGGCACCCATCGGGCGGCCGGGCCCGACGGTGGTGTCGGTCGCCGTCTGATGCTCGATCTCGGCATTCAGCTCGGCCCCGCACAACACGATGATCGCCGACATCCACATCCACATCATCAGGCCGATGGCCGCCCCCAGCGATCCATATGTGGCATCGTAATTGCCAAAATTGCCAAGATACCAGGACAGCAGCAGCGATCCGCCGAGCCACAACATGGCAGCGGCGACGGTTCCGGTGCCGAGCCATTGCCAGCGCGCGCTGGGCCGGCTGGGTCCAATGCGATACAGCAGGCCGAGCGCGGCCATCATCACCAGCAACAGCAGCGGCCAGCGCGCCAGGCTGACCAGCAGTTTGCTATCCTCGGCGAGGCCGATGCTGCCCAGCGCCAGCGGAAACGCGATGACCGCGCCGACCATCACGAGCAGCGCGGCGATGCCCCCGGCAGTGAGGCCGAGGGAGATCGCGTTGAGCTTGAAGAAGCCACGCTTCTCCCGCTCGTCATAGACCACGTTCAGTGCATCGATCACCGCCTTGACGCCAGCATTGGCGCTCCACAGCGCCAATGCGATACCGAACATGAAGGAAAATCCCAGACTCGCCTGGCCTTTGGCAAGGACGCGGGCGATCTGGTCCTGCACGATCTGGAACGAGCCGGCCGGCAACACCATGGCCAGGGTCTGCAGATTGTCTGAAATGGTCGAGGCGTCGGCGAACAGCCCATAGCAGGACACTAACGCCGTGATGGCCGGAAACACCGCGAGAAGCCCGTAGAATACCACGCCGGCGGCGATGGCCAGCAAGCGGTCTTCATTGATCTGCTCATAGGTCCGCCACAGGATGTCCTTCCATCCGGCGCGCGGAATCTGCAGCGGCGTGGTGGACTCGCGGCCGCGGCCCGTTTCGGCGGTCACGTTCGTCGCTTCGGGTGACGGCACGCCGCCGTTAACAGATCGAGGAGCCGGTTCGATCAGCTGGCGCACAGCGAGGACGGCCGCAGCCGTGGCGGCGACCAGCCACAGGCTCTCTGCGTCGAAACCGCGGCGAGGCATCAGTTTTGCGCTTTGCCTTGCTTGCGCGGCGGCGTGACGTCTTTGGCGAGCTGCGCACGCCGCGTCAGGGCCCAACCCGCCAATGTGACGGCCATCAGCAGGCCGGCTTTCAGCACGCCATGATCGCTGCTCGGGTCACCGGGGCGCCGGGGCTGCGTGCTTGGCTTGAATTCGGCAGGTCGAGACTTGCGCTCCAAGCCGTCTGCCGATCGCCGTGCCGGCATGTTCGCCGGCTGCCCTGGCGTGGCCGTCACTGCGACCCGCAGCCGGCTGCCGAGGCTTGGAAATTCCCGCGCCGGCTTCTTCAGCCGTGCAGATGCCAATCCGGCGAAAACCGCGGCCAGCAGCAGCAACAGGCCGGCGGTAGCGCCGAACGCCTCGAAAAGCCCGTATTTCAGCTCGATCCAGCGAAACAGCGCCGTCGCACCGACCAGCAACGTGGCGATCAGAAAAATCCCTGCAGCGGCATAAAGGCCGGCAGCCGTGGCATAGGAGACGGCGATGCTCGTGCCTTGCTCGCTGCGGTCGCGCATATAGGCGGAGGTGGCGCGTTTGACCTGATTGAGCTTGAGCGCCAGACCGGTGCGGGCAAGCGCGCTGACGAGCGGTGACATGGGGGAAGCCTCGCAATTTGGCCCGGCCAGCATTGCCGGTGTCAGATGGAACGAGCACCAAAACGGATGGTTCCGTTGCGCGGCCGCCAACGCCGCGCGGGTCCATGGGTGAGTTCTTGCCGGTTCCTGCCAGCGCTGGTACCACCCCGGAATGAGCGACAAACCCAAAAAACCGCAAAAACTCCGCGCCCGCCTGCCGCGCGGTCTCGGCGATCGTGGCCCGGCAGAGATCGCCGCCACGCGCCGCATGACCGACATCATCCGCGAGGTCTATGAGCGCTACGGCTTCGAGCCGGTCGAGACCCCGACCATGGAATTCACCGACGCGCTCGGCAAATTCCTGCCCGATCAGGACCGGCCGAACGAGGGCGTGTTCTCGTTCCAGGACGATGACGAGCAGTGGATCTCGCTACGCTACGACCTCACCGCACCGCTCGCGCGCTATGTCGCCGAACATTGGGACGCACTGCCGAAACCCTATCGCAGCTACCGCGCCGGCTACGTCTATCGCAACGAAAAGCCCGGCCCCGGCCGCTTCCGCCAGTTCATGCAGTTCGATGCCGACACGGTCGGCTCCGGCTCGCCGGCCGCCGATGCCGAGATGTGCATGATGGCCGCGGATACGATGGAAGCCTTGGGCATTCCGCGCGGCAGCTATGTGGTGCGCGTCAACAACCGCAAGGTGCTCGACGGCGTGATGGAAAGCATCGGCCTCGGCGGTGACGACAAGGCGGGACAGCGGCTGACCGTGCTGCGGGCCATCGACAAGATGGACAAGTTTCCAGTCACCGAGATCAAGAAGCTGCTTGGCCCCGGCCGCTGGGACGGCGGCGAGGAAGGCAAAGGCGACTTCACGAAAGGCGCCGGGCTGACGGTGGAAGATTCAGAGATCGTGCTTGGCAGTCTCGATGCGACAAGCGCGCCGACAGGGATGCTCGATAGCTCCGAAGCGTACAAACAGGGCCGCGCCGAGCTAGATGAAATCGCGACGTTGATTGTCGCGGCCGGCTATGGCGAAGATCGTATCAAGATCGATCCTTCGGTCGTCCGCGGCCTCGAATACTACACGGGCCCGGTCTACGAAGTTGAGCTCACGCTCGAGACCAAAGACGAAAAAGGCCGTCCTGTCCGTTTCGGCTCGGTCGGCGGCGGTGGCCGTTATGACGGCCTCGTCTCGCGCTTCCGTGGCGAGCCGGTGCCGGCCACGGGCTTCTCCATCGGTGTATCGCGGCTGCAGGCGGCGCTGACGCTGCTCGGCAAGATCGACACCAAGCCGGATCATGGCCCCGTGGTCGTCACCGTGTTCGGCGGCGACATCGCGGGCTATCAGGCAATGGTCGCGCAATTGCGCAATGCCGGCATCCGCGCCGAACTCTATCTCGGCAATCCCAAGCACGCGCTCGGGCAGCAGATGAAATATGCCGACAAGCGCAATTCGCCGCTCGCGATCATTCAGGGATCGGATGAGAAGGCGCGCGGCCAACTTCTGATCAAGGACCTCATCGCCGGCGCCGGCCTCGCCGAGATCAAGGACCGCGA
>SDZE01000472.1 GCA_004173095.1 Bradyrhizobiaceae bacterium | reverse complement strand
TAGTGATGCACCGGCTTGCCTTCGAGCGAGAAGCGCGAGGTGCCGTCCGGCATCAGGCCCTGGCCCTGGGTCGAGCGGATCGCGGTGCAGAGATTGGTCTTGCGCGACAGGCAGGACGGACACTGCCGGCATTCCGGCGTGTACAGCGGAATGACATGATCACCGGGCTTCACCGAGGTGACGCCGCGGCCGACCTCGCGGACGATGCCGGCGCCTTCATGGCCAAGAATGGCGGGGAATAGTCCCTCCGGATCGGCGCCCGACAGCGTGAACTCGTCGGTGTGGCAGATGCCGGTGGCCTTGATCTCCACGAGCACTTCGCCGTCCCGCGGGCCGTCGAGCTGCACGGTGGTGATCTCAAGCGGTTTGCCGGCGGCGATGGCAACAGCGGCGCGAACATCCATGGCGAATTCCTTCGTTGGTCAACGACGTATCAAGGTTGTGATCGCAGCCGGGCAGGCCCGCGCAATCAGCCATTGCCGCATAGCATATGATGGGGCACTGAGCAGCCCATGAATAAAGAGACAAATGCCCTCATGGCCTGGGCGACGCCGCTGGTCTTCGTGCTGCTGTGGAGCACCGGTTTCATCGGCACCAAATACGTCCTCACCGGTGCCGAGCCGCTGACCTATCTGACGGTGCGCATGATCGTCGCCGCATCGATCATGGGTGTCATCGTTGCGATCACCCGGCCGGCCTGGCCGGATCGCGCCGGCATCGGCCACAACATCGTGGCCGGCTTGCTGATCCAGGGGCTGTATCTCGCCGGCACCGTGCTGGCGATCGCGCATGCGGTGCCGGTCGGCCTGTCGGCGATCATCCCCGGCCTGCAGCCGATCCTCACCTCGATCCTCGCCAGCCGTTTTCTCGGCGAGCGCGTGACGCCGCTGCAATGGGGCGGCCTCGTGCTCGGTCTCGGCGGTGTGCTGCTGGTGCTGCACGGGCGCCCGATGTCCGGCAATGCCGGCTGGGGCTGGGCGGCCTCGGGTCTCTCGCTGGTCACCATCACCATCGGCACACTGTATCAGAAGCGTTTTTGCGGCGGCACCGACTGGCGGGTCGGCAGCTTCGTGCAGCAATCTGCGGCGATGGTGATGCTGGGCATCGGCGCGTTTCTGTTCGAGACGCGCGTGATCCACTGGACCCCGGAATTCGTGTTGTCGGTCGCGTGGCTGGCGATCGTGCTCTCGATCGGCACCGTGGGGCTATTGTATTGGCTGCTGCGCCGTCAGGCCTCGAGCCAGGTCGCGAGCCTGTTCTATCTGGTGCCGGCAGTGACGGCGTTGATGGCCTTCGTGCTGTTCGGCGAGCGGCTCGATGCGGTGGCGATCGTCGGCATGATCGCCTGTGCCGCCGCGGTTCTGCTGGTCAACCACGCCAAGGCTTAAGCGGCAGATGTAGGGTGGGCAAAGCGCAGCGTGCCCACCATTTTCAACGCCGCAGAATGGTGGGCACGCAACGCTTTGCCCACCCTACAGGCCACAGCAGACCTCAGACATGAAAAAGCCTCCGGACTTGGACCCGGAGGCTTTCACATCTGCGAGGAAGAAGATTACTTCTTCTTGGCAGCCTTCTTGGTCTTCTTGGCGACCTTCTTGGCGGCCTTCTTCGGAGCCTTCTTCACGGTCTTCTTGGCGGCGGCCTTCTTCACGGTCTTCTTGGCAGCGGCCTTCTTGACGGTCTTCTTGGCAGCCTTCTTCACGGTCTTCTTCGCAGCTTTCTTAGCCATAGGTGGTCTCGCTTTCTTGGTTGTCTTCTTCGAAGCTGTCTTCGCAGAAGGTTTCTTGGTGGACTTCTTCTTGGCCGCAGTCGCTTTCTTTGCAACTTTCTTCGCGGCCTTTGGAGCTTTTGCGACCACCGAGGTGGCCGGTTCGTTAGTCGCACCGGCGGCGCTGCTCGGCGCATCCGTCACTTGTTCGATGATCGGAGTGTCATCAGTCATTGCGTCCCCCAGCGGTTATCGACGATGTCACGTTAGTCCGATTCGGTGATGTGTTGAAGAGCAGGCGATATGTCGTCAACTACTTCGTATCGTTTTATACGCTTTTAACGCGCGATCGCGACCGAGTTTGTGGTCGATGATCGGCATCGGATAGTCGCATCCGAGTTTGATACCTGCGTCCTTCAGCTCAGTCGGCGATGCCGTCCACGGTTGATGAACGAGTTTTGCTGACAAGTTGTTAAGCTCTGGAACCCATCGTCGCACATAGTCGCCGTTCGGATCGAACTTCACGCCCTGAAGGATCGGATTGAAGACGCGGAAGTAGGGCGCCGCATCGGCGCCGCAGCCCGCGACCCATTGCCAGTTGGCTGGATTGCTGCCGACATCCGCATCGACCAGCGTATCCCAGAACCATGCCTCGCCATCGCGCCAGTCGATCAGCAGGTGCTTCACAAGGAACGATGCCACGACCATGCGCACGCGATTGTGCATCACGCCGGTGTGCCAGAGCTCGCGCATGCCGGCATCGACGATGGGGTAGCCGGTCAGACCACGCTGCCAAGCCCTCAGCGCCTTGCGATCTGTCTTCCAGGGGAAATCATCGAAGGACTCCTGCAGATTGCGGGCTGCAAGGTCGGGAATGTCGAACAGCAGGTGTCGACAAAACTCGCGCCAGCCAAGCTCGCTAAGGAATTTTCCGACGTCGCTTTGCAGTTTCGGATGCTCGGTGGCCGCGAATTGCGCGGCATGCCAGATCTGCCTCGGGCTGATCTCACCGAAGCGCAGATGAGGCGAGAGGCGCGACGTCCCGTCGCGGTCGGGACGATCGCGATCACCGGCGTAGCCCTGAATGTCCTTGAGGAAGCGCTTCAGATGTTTTTGCGCCGCAACTTCACCAGGGGTCCAGTGCTCGCGCAGGCCGCCGGCCCAATCCGGTTTGCTGGGCTCGAGTTGCCAGTCGTCAAGCCGATCGCTTTTCACTTCCGGCGCAGCGATGAGTTTCTTCGGCGCCGGCACCGGCTTTGCGGGGCCCCCCATGGCGAGGATGCGCTTGAAGAACGGCGTGAAGACGCGCAACCCGCGTCCTTCCTTCATGCGAATGGTGTTCGGATGCGCCAGCAGATCACCGGGAAAGCTGTCGGTGCCGATATCGAGATCGGCCAGCGCTTCGGTGACGTCATCGGCGATGGCGAGATGCGGCGCTTGCGCGATCTCGTTCCAGTAGACGTGGCTGGCATTGATCTCGCGGGCGAGGGCGGGGATCACCTGCGCGGCGGCGCCCCGGCGTAGCGCTAGCGTGCCGCCGATGGCCGCGATCCGCTCGGATAGCGCACGCAGCGACTGCGCCAGCCACCAGCGCGTCGCGCCACCCAGTGGGCGCGCCTGCGGCGGCTTGATCTGCCTGGAGTGCTCATCAAGCAGATAGAGACAGAGCACCGGCGCACCCGTCTTGCTTGCGGCATGCAATGCGGGGTGATCGGAGAGGCGGAGGTCGTCGCGAAACCAGACGATGATGGGGAGTTGATCGCTCATGATGTCGATGTAACACGGATGGCGGGCAATCGATCCAGTCCCGGATACCGCAGCTTGCATCCTTGCGCAGGATGAGGCGTATATCGTCGTATCTCACCTCAACGGACCGGGGCCGGCATGAAGCGCAATGTCATTCTGTATCTGGCGACCTTCATCGTCATGCTGCCGCTCGATCTCTTGTTTCTCGGCTTTGTGGCCAAGGGATTTTTCCAGTCGCAGGTCGGCGACATGCTCGGCGAAGTCCGCCTCGCGCCGGCGGTGCTGTTCTATTGTCTGTACATTGCCGGCATCCTGATCTTCGTCAGCGCGCCCGGCGACGCCACCTGGCGCTCGACCTTGCTCTACGGCGCGCTGTTCGGCTTCTTCTGCTACGCGACGTTCGAACTGACCTCGATGGCGCTGCTCAAGCACTGGACCTGGCCGGTGGTCGCCGTCGATATCACCTGGGGCACATTCGTCACTGCGACGGTGGCCACGCTCGGGCTGCTGATCACCGATTGGCTGGCGCCGAAAGTATAACGCCGGACCTCGCAACCGTCATGGCGAGCTCGCGAAATTCACCTCTGGTGATTTTCGCAGAGTGAAGCAATCCCGGGAGCCCATGCGAAGACCGGATTGCTTCGTCGCTAGGGCTCATCGCAATGACGGCGAACACACAAAAGGCGCCGCGATCATCTCGCGGCGCCTTTCATTTTAAGGATCTTTGCAGCGTTACTTCGGCTGCGGCACGATGCGGATATAGGGCTTCGGCTCCTTCCAGCCGTTCGGATAGATCTTCTTCGCTTCGTCATTGGTCACCGAGCCGGCGATGATCACGTCCTGGCCCTGGGTCCAGTCCGCCGGCGTGGCGACACGGTGCTTGGCGGTCATCTGCAGGCTGTCGATGACGCGCAGGATTTCCTGGAAGTTACGGCCGGTGGTCATTGGATAGACGAGGATCAGCTTGATCTTCTTGTCGGGCCCGATGACGAACACGTTGCGCACGGTGGCATTGTCGTTGGCGGTACGGCTATCGGCGCCGCCGGACGTATCGGCCGGCAGCATGTTGTATAGCTTGGACACCTTCAGTTCGGTGTCGCCGATCATCGGGAATTTCGGCTCGGCGCCCTGGGTCTCGTTGATATCCGCGACCCACAGCGAATGCTTGTGGACGGGGTCGACCGACAGGCCGATCAGCTTGACGTTCCGCTTGTCGAACTCGCCCTGCAGCTTGGCCAATGCGCCGAGTTCGGTGGTGCAGACCGGCGTAAAGTCCTTCGGATGCGAGAACAGCAGCGCCCAGCTATCGCCGATCCAGTCGTGGAATTTGATGGTGCCCTGGGTTGTTTCAGCCTCGAAGTCAGGTGCGATGGAATTGATCTGGAGAGACATGGGTATCCTCGTCGTTGGGATGGATCGCACGAAGGCGCATATCGCCCGGATTATAGGTAGTCGGATGCGTGAATGAAACCGCTTCACGAAAAGGACAAGATCCTTCTGCCACGCGATCGCAGCAGAGCATCGCCTTTCACGCGGACGGTCAACGACGCGACGGCGGGTGCGACATGATGGGCCGGCCACATAACGGACCTGGCAACATCACGTGATGCGATGCCCCGAAGTTGACGCGCGCCCGGCGCAATGCCGCCGGAGGTGACCGTCACACCTGCTGAACCAAGCGACGTCTCAGGGCGACCGAATGGAATGGTTGGGGATATGAATCGGACCGATCCGATCTCTTAACCGCTCGTTAATCCGCTCGTGGGAATTCGTTGGTATCCCGAAAAGCACCGCAAATAGAAGAGTTTGAAATGATCACCGCTGCCGCTGCCGAGGTATTCGGCGCCATCGAAACGTCCGCCATCGCCGACCGCCACGCTGCGGCGCGGGCGCTCACCGTCGTCCGCGACGGGGTGATCACCGGCGAAGGGCCCACGACCAGAGGTCGGATTCATTTTTCGCGCGCGCTCGATGCCGATGACGCCGCGTGGTGCGCGCGCATTCTCGGCGCGTCGGCGCTGGCCAGCCAGCCGGTGAGTCGCGACGAAGCCGAGGCTCTGTTTGCCATCAACGAGGCTGCGCGTGAACGCAGCGACGGTGGCCGCTTCGACGATCTGTTTGCCAAGGCCGTCGTGCATCACGCTGCCTCCGCATCGGGCTTGCCGGTGCCGCCGCGCGATGTCGCGCTGTCGCCGGAGGTCGCGATCGAGAGCTGGGCGCCGACCAAGGCCGTCGGTGTGAACATCGAAGTGCTGGAATGGATCGCCTCACAGATGCGCGCCAAGCGCGTCAGTAACGCCACCATCATGACGCTGCTCGCAGCCGTCGTCGGGGCAGCGACACTGCCATTGGCGCAATTGCCGAATGTGTTCGACATCGGCATGTGAGCCCGACGACCAGATTGGATAGGACAACGGCGGGGCAGGGCTCCGCCGTTTTTGCGTGATGACGTGCCGCCCGGATGATCCCGCCTAATCCCGGCCGGCGAACATAAACTGTTCTTTTCCCATGCAAGATCGGGAGCTTATCGCAAGCGGCCTGGAGTAAAATGAGGTTGCGGGGACGGCCGTTTTAGGCGAAATCCGTTGCCGTGGAGAAAACGATCGGCCCAACGGAAAGATTGCGGTGACGCAGCGCCCGGCAGCATCCTTTGACATTTCGCGGCTCGGGCCGCTGTGCGCGACTGCACGGCATGTTCGCCGGCGGCGGATTTGTGACGGCTGCCGCTCCATGCCACATTGCCCTGCCGGCTGGTCCGGCGCCATCCCGCCTCAAGGTTGCAAGCAAGACAGCTCATGTTCAAAAAAATTCTGATCGCTAATCGCGGCGAGATCGCCTGCCGGGTCATCAAAACCGCTCGCAAGATGGGCATCAAGACGGTTGCCGTCTATTCCGAAGCCGACCGCGATGCGCTCCATGTGGAGATGGCCGATGAGGCCGTCCTGATCGGACCGCCGGCCGCCGCGGAGAGCTATCTTCTGATCGAGAAGATCGTCGAGGCCTGCAAGCAGACCGGCGCCGAAGCGGTTCATCCCGGTTACGGGTTCCTGTCCGAGCGCGAGGCGTTTCCGCGCGCGCTGGAAGCCGCCGGCATCGTCTTCATCGGCCCGAACCCCGGCGCCATCGCTGCCATGGGCGACAAGATCGAGTCCAAGAAGGCGGCCGCCGCCGCCAAGGTGTCCACGGTGCCCGGCCATCTCGGCGTCATCGAGGATGACAAGCAAGCGGTGAAAATCGCCGACGAGATCGGTTATCCCGTGATGATCAAGGCCTCGGCCGGTGGTGGCGGCAAGGGCATGCGGATCGCGCATTCGACCTCGGAAGTCGCCGAAGGCTTCAACCTCGCCAAGGCCGAAGCCAAAGCCTCGTTTGGCGACGATCGCGTCTTCATCGAGAAGTTCATCGTCGATCCCCGCCATATCGAGATCCAGGTGCTCGGCGACAAGCATGGCAATGTGATCTATCTCGGCGAGCGCGAATGTTCGATCCAGCGCCGCAACCAGAAAGTCATCGAGGAGGCGCCGTCGCCGCTGCTCGATGAAGCCACCCGCCGCAAGATGGGCGAGCAGGCCGTCGCCCTCGCCAAGGCCGTGAACTACGACAGCGCCGGCACCGTCGAATTCGTCGCCGGTCAGGACAAGAGCTTCTACTTCCTGGAAATGAATACCCGCCTGCAGGTCGAACATCCGGTGACCGAGCTCGTCACCGGCGTCGATCTCGTCGAGCAGATGATCCGCGTCGCCGCCGGCGAAAAACTGGCGCTGCAGCAGAAGGATGTCACGCTCACCGGCTGGGCCGTCGAGTCTCGTGTTTACGCGGAAGATCCATTCCGCAACTTCCTGCCGTCCATCGGCCGTCTGGTGAAGTATCGCCCGCCGGCCGAGAGCCATATCGAAGGCGTCACCGTGCGCAACGACACCGGCGTGCAGGAGGGCGGCGAGATCTCGATCTATTACGATCCGATGATCGCCAAGCTCGTCACCCACGCGCCGTCGCGCGCGGCCGCGATCGATGCGCAGGCCAATGCGCTCGATGCGTTTTATGTCGATGGCATCCGTCACAACATTCCGTTCCTTTCGGCCTTGATGACCCATCCGCGCTGGCGCAGCGGCAATATCTCCACCGGCTTCATCGCCGAGGAATTTCCGAACGGTTTCGCCGCCAAGGCGCCGGAGGGCGATGTCGCCCGGCGTATCGCCGCGGTGGCGGCGGCCGTGGACAGCGTCTATGGCGAGCGCAAGCGCCAGATTTCCGGCCAGATGATCGGGCGCCCGGTGGTTCGCGCCGGGCGCCGCGCGGTCTGGCTCGAACGCGAGGAGCTGCTGCTCGATGTCGCCCGTGACGGCGATACTGTGACGGTGGCATTCGTGAACGCCGACGGCAAAACGGGCGCGGCACATCGCGTTGAATCCGCATGGAAGCCGGGTGTGCCGGTCTGGGATGGCACGATCGATGGCCATCACGTGGCCATGCAGGTGCGTCCGCAGGCCTCCGCCATCCGCATCGCCCATCAAGGTTATGAAGTCGCGGTCAATGTCTTTACCGAGGCCGAAGCGGCTGCCGCGCGTCTGATGCCGATCGGCGTCAAGGCCGATACCGGCAAGAAGCTCTTGTGTCCGATGCCGGGCCTCGTGGTCTCGATTGCCGTGACCGAAGGGCAGGAAGTCAAAGCCGGCGAGACCCTCGCCGTGGTGGAGGCGATGAAGATGCAGAATGTGCTGCGTGCCGAACGCGACGGCACCGTGAAGAAAATCCATGCCGCTGCCGGCGCGACGCTGGCGGTGGATGCGCTCATTCTCGAATTCGCGTGACCACGTTCCGGCAACGCCGATACGGATTGCGGGCGCTGTTGTCCGGCGATCGCTGCATGCGCCCGGGATCGGTCTATGACGCGATCTCGGTGCGGATCGCGGAAGACCTCGGCTTCGAGGTCGGCATGTTCGGCGGTTCGGCGGCATCGCTCGCCATTCTCGGCGATCCCGATATTGCGCTGATCACGCTGTCCGAACTCACCGAACAGATGCGGCGGATGTCGCGCGCCGGCAACCTGCCGGTGCTGGTCGATGCCGATCATGGCTACGGCAATGCGCTCAACGTCCGCCGCACGGTGGAAGAGCTGGAAGCCGCCGGTGCGGCCGGCCTCACCATCGAGGACACGCTGCTGCCAGCCGCTTACGGCGAGGCGAAGGCTCAGCTCATCTCGTCGGAGGAAGGGCTCGGCAAGATCAAGGCCGCGCTCAGTGCGCGTCAGGATCCGGCGCTCGTCATCGTCGGCCGCACCGGGGCAGCATCGATCACGTCGGTTGACGATGCCATTGCGCGTGCCAAGGCTTACGAAGCCGCCGGCGTCGATGCGATCATGTTCACCGGCCTGAAGACCCGCGCCGAGCTGGAGGCGGCAAGTGCGGCGACCGCGCTGCCGATCGTGCTGGGAACGCCGACCGACGACATGAGTGATTGGGATTTCCTCAGCGCCCAGCGCGTCCGCATCTGCATCCAGGGTCACGCGCCGATTTCGGCTGCGATGGCCGCAGTGCATGCGACGCTGAAAGCAGTGCGCGAGGGGGCAGGGCCGAAAGAACTGAAGAACCTGGCCTCGGCCGATCTGATGAAGCGCGTGACGCGCGAGGCTGAGGTGAAGCAGCGCGGCATCGATTATCTCGGGCTGAAGACTTAATGATGAGCATCATCCGCCATGTCATCGTCACCGGGCGGGTGCAGGGCATCGGCTATCGCGCCTGGACGGGTGACCAGGCAATCCTGCTTGGCCTGCAGGGCTGGGTGCGCAATCGTCGTGACGGCAGCGTCGAGGCCGTATTCGCCGGCCCACAGGAGGCGGTCATGCAGATGATCGCGATGTGTCACCGCGGTCCGGCCCCGGCAAGGGTCGATCATGTGG